>DATIYC010000142.1:0-3756 GCA_035517955.1 Candidatus Acidiferrales bacterium
GGTATTTCTTTTGGATTACTTGGATGTCGACGGTTGGTGGGGGGAGCTTCATGTCAAGCGATGCGAGGCTCTCAACGATGATCTGGGACACTGCTAGGTTTCGGAACCATTTGTGGTTGGAGGGGATCACGTACCATGGCGCGTAGTCTGTGCTGCATTTATTGACTGCCTCCTCGTACGCTTTTTCGTACTTGTTCCAGTATTGGCGTTCAGCGAAATCTGATTCACTGATCTTCCATTGTCGTTTAGGATCTGCTAAGCGCTGTCTGAACCTAGCGAGTTGCTCGTCTTTATCGATGTGCAGATAGAACTTCAGTATCTCCGTACCATTGTCAGCCAGGTGTTTTTCGAAGGCGTTGATTTGGTCGTAGCGTTTGGACCAAACTTTCTTGGGAACCAGATTATGAACTCGCGCAACAAGCACATCTTCGTAGTGGGATCTATTGAATACTGAAACGTACCCCTTACGTGGCGTTGCCTGCGAGATACGCCAAAGAAAATCATGAGCCAGTTCCTCAACCGAGGGCGTTTTGAATGCAAAGACTCTGCATCCTTGCGGGTTCATTGCGGCAAGAACATGGTTTATCGTACCATCCTTACCGGCCCCATCCATCCCTTGTAGGATTATGAGAAGGGACCGCCTGTTTTCTGCGTACAATAGGTATTGCAGGTCATGCATACGCCGCGAGTATTTTGCGAGGTCAGCCTCAGCACGGTTTCTGTCTCCATATCCTCCTTTATAGTCAGCATCGATATCGTCTAATCGCACTCTTGAGTTCGGTTCAACCTTGAACTTCTTGCTGCAATTCATTAGCGACAGCCACCTTCAACTACCGTTTCTTACCGAATGTTCCGGTGGAACCTCGGACTTCTTATGCGAAACAGGCAGCCTGGCTCTAGTCTTCAAATCTATGCCTACGGCTGTGGCATCAGGCAGGACTGTGTCGGACTCGGCCAATTGCTTCTGGTGCACTCGCGAACACCCTACTCAGATGGGTGGTTCGACGTCGAGCCATGGAGTGCGGGAGCTAGATACTCCCTTGTCTGTAACGCCCGTTCAGGCGTACCACAACTCGTCAGAAACTTGCGGAGGTAACGTCAACTTGCCGGGTGCTGGACTAGTTTCTTCGCGCTGTCAAAAATCGGTTGCTGAGTGTTCGATAGCAACAATATCAGAGGTGAACCGACTTAGGAGTGTCAATATCTTTATGGGTTCGACATTCGGTGCAGGTAACTGCGTGATGTTGCCTAAATGAGTTGGAATCCGCTCAAGAACACGTTCTGCGCACACTGTCAGGCATTGCGACCCCCTGGGATCATTCGCTGTCCCACTTGCGGCCAACGACTACGGCATAAGCCAAGAAGCAAACACGACAGAGTTGCGTCTGCAAGTGGGACTATGTGATCAACCTCTAGGTCAGAGTAATCAAACGAACGCTCACACATAGCGCAAAACGGCCCCATAAGACCAATCTGGCCTTGAGCCCGAGCTATCAGTCTCTTGTCTTCTAGACTCCATCTTGTCATGCGTTTTCAAGTCATTTCCCCCTGCGCTTATGTTCCTGCCGCTCATGCGTTACACTCACCAAGGATTCAACTCTCAATACTGTGTCCTGCAAAGCTTAGCAACCGAAACTTTACTGCACCAAGAAAACCGTCCAGCAACCGAGGACTTGATGTTACCCTTACGGATGACTCACAGGATTTGATATTGAAGGGTCCTCGATGACTGAACTTAAAACAGGTACCCTACCGCAAAAGAGAGAGTTGGCACTATAACCCAGGCGATGACAATAACAAGAAATGGCCGCAGCGAAACCAGCTTAACCCGGTAAGAAGTTCCAGTGCCGAGAATTCCAGCTGACAGAGCTTGCGTGCTGGATAGTGGAATGGCGAAGAATGTAGCCAATTCCACAAAGAGTGTTGAGACGAACAATGCGGCGAGAGAGTTTGCATATCGCATGGAAAAGAACTCTTGTCCAACTCTTCTTAGTTCTCCATCGCTAAAGAGCATGGAACCAATTATGATAGCGACGATTGCTGTGAGCATTGTCGATGGCTCGAATCCGGCCAACGCAACCACTAATCCGATCGTATTCGCGCCCAGCACGAATGCGGCGAAGAACGATAGGGCAATTTGAAGGAACTTGTAAGTTGCAATTCTACGCCACACGTTCTCTATCTGAATTCTATCAATTACTCGCAAAAACGCGAAGCCGAAGACGAGCGCACTCACGGGAGCAATCAGCCACATTGCGATTACGCTACGCGTGTACACGTAGTTCGTTGGTAGGTTGTGGGAGGTTGAAAGTCCGAGGAGAAGTGCGACCAGTGCCATTGACAGCGATAGTGGCGCGCGCATTGCCTTGGCAAGTGTAAACGCTACCACGGTCAGGAATAGTATCCCGGCTGTAATGAGCGTGTTCTCCACCGGGAAGATCGCTTGGATCGTATAGGCCATGAAGTGGCCTTGAAGAAGCAAACCAACAGCTATCCCAAGGGTTGCAAAAACTTTTGCAGCTTGGCGGCCAAGTATCCTCGCGCCTACGATGGTTCCGACGCAAGCCGACAAATTGTTTCCTGCTACGAACGCCACTGCCAAAAAGACTCCTGAAAGAACTAGAAAGGAGGTTATGGCTATCTCACTTCGAGATCGACGTGATTACCGCAACGGCCAGATCTGCGAGATCCTCGCAGGCATCCAAGATGTTGTCCATCGCGTAAAGGACATCTGAGTAGTGGGCGAAGTATAGGTAATGCATGCTCGGAGCCATCCGGTAGAGTTCGTCGAACGAGTCATCTTTGATCTCGTCACCTTTCTCTTCCAGCTCCTCTATTTCGTGTCGTATCCCCCGAATCCTATCCATATTCGCCTCTGCCAAAAGCTCTAACAGTTTTCCAGTGCTCGCGTTGGCTAGTTGAAGCATTGAGAGAAATGCGGAGTCAGCGTTTACGATACGGTTCAAGCCCTCAGCGGGCTTTGCTCGCGCAATACGCGTCAGCTCTCTGGCTAAGTAATGGTACTTGTCGACCATACCGTCGGCCACCTCGACGCACTCTAGCAAATTATCAAGAACGGTGGGGTTCACGGCACCATCAGTGATATCATTCCTCACGCTGAACGCTAAGTCGTCAGCTCGTTTCTCGACTTCAGCCATCTTCGCGTTTTCAGAAAGCAGTGTCTCTAGTTTGGGCTCGTTTAACATTCGCTTCAGAATTTCGTTCGCTTCGTTCGCGATTTTGACTACCCCAGCTATTTCACCGAAAATCTTCTTCTCCCCGACGATGAGAAACCGCGAAAATCCTTTGAGGCTCAGAGTCAAGGGTATCAAACATTCGCTGGAGTGGGTGTCAGGCGACGCATCGTTCCTAACAGGGTAGTACTATATCGTGGAGGTGTGCGCCTATGGGCAATGTTAGGGTGAGGAGGGCTTATCTGCAAACCATTTCCCTTCAGTTACTTTCTCCACATTCTTGTGGCTTGTGAGAATGCAACTAGCGGACTTGCTCCATGTGTAGAGGCACCCTCCGACTAATTGTGCACGCGGATGCAACAATCGGCGTTACAGGTTATACAAAACCCTCAGTTTCCGTCTTGTTCGCAAACGCGAGTACACAGGCACGCCACCTAATTTTCTACACTAGGTTTTGATTGTTATCGTGGACGAGGAAGTAAACCGTCTCCATTGGACCTTTGTTCCTTACTTACGAGACTTTGATAGCCTGGGGCTGAGGGTAGCAATTGTCTTTCGGATC
>DATIYC010000143.1:0-8413 GCA_035517955.1 Candidatus Acidiferrales bacterium
GGAAACACGTCTGCATCAATGGCCGCGTACGCCGCAAAGGCTGGACTCAAAGCCATAGTTCTGATTCCAAAAGGAAGAATTGCGAAAGGAAAATTGACTCAAGCAATCGTTCATGGAGCGAAGATCACAGAAGTAGATGGCAACTTCGACATCGCATTGGATCGAGCTAGAAGAATGACTGCAAAGGGCGAGTTATACTTGGCCAACTCAATAAATCCATACAGGCTCGAAGGGCAAAAGACAATAGCTTTTGAGATCTTTGAACAGTTGAACGGAAAAATTCCTGATTACGTATTCCTCCCCGTGGGGAACGCTGGCAATATTTGCGCCCTCTGGAAAGGTTTCAGAGAACTTAACAAACTAGGAATAGCCAAGAGTTCACCAAGAATGATCGGTGTACAAGCTTCCGGCGCCGCCCCGATCGCTCATGCTTATGCGCATGACTCTAACGAGGTCTCGTCCTGGAAGAACCCTGAAACATTAGCAAGCGCCATCCGTATTGGCGCACCCGCAAGGTGGCGAGGCGCTCTCATGGCCGCCCGCGAATCGGGCGGAGCCATCGTCACGGTTACAGATCGGGAAATATCACGATCGCAGCGATTATTGGCGAATCATGAGGGTATCTTCGCCGAACCCGCGAGTGCTACTCCACTAGCAGGACTCATCAAGCACAAGGGTAAGCTTGGTGTGAGAAATACGCACACGGTGGTTTGCGTAGTGACCGGGCATGGGTTAAAGGATCAGAAGTCCGTGACCAAATAATCGCTCCCGCGGAGCTCTCGGTTTAGTCGTTTGATCTTCGTCCCACAACGACAATTATCCCGCCCATAAGGAACTCTTTGAGTTGAATGAACGGAAAAGAGTCCTCGAACATTGCTAGCAGTACCCTTGTAGTTGGAAGTTTTTCGTAGGTTGGCACGATTAACCGCCAAGGGTTTCCACCAATCTTGCCACGAATCGCTAACTTTGCGATAACCGGCATTACATACTGAATGTAAAAGCTGCTGCCGGCACGCTTCAGCATGCCCTCCGGCTTTCCAATATCTACATCAGCAAACACCCCCACCTCCTTGCACACTCGGCAATACTCCCTTATCGATTGGGTGAGGTTGAGGCTGTCACGAAGCGCGTAGCAAGTAATCTCGGCATCAAACGTCTTCTCTCTAAAAGGGAGGTATTCGAAGGATCCCCGCACGACTTGCAAGACGTCGCCAGTTGTTTGTTTTAGGTTCTCTTTGGCTGTCTTGAGTTGTTTGACCGACCCATCCAACCCAACCAGCAGAGAAGGCTTTGTCCTTGCCAGAAGTAATTGAGACGTCGTTCCCGGTCCGATGCCACTGTCGAGAACTATTGCCCCGGCAGTTATGCGCAACTTTTGCACGGCGTACTCGCGTGCTTGTTGTGCTCTTCCGAGAGAGATCATTTCGTTGACGTGATCGTAGAGTGGAATCGACTGTTCAATTGCGGAGATGACACTCTTCCATGTTTCCATTGTGAGGCCTTGCGTTTTGTCAGTCAAACAATCGACTCCATGAATTTGCTAATCAGAAGAACTTGTGGAAGCTACTCTGGGTAGGCGTTCTGATGGTCGGGTAATTACGGTACATACGGTCACCTAAAAACGTGCAAAGCATTACTTCGGAAAGTACGGGAATTTTGGTGACTCTCATTGGTTAGTGCCTCTGCCTTGCTGGCGATCAGTGCCCTGGGAATCTACATTCACGCAATTTTCCTCAGCATTTCCCTAGGGTTTCCTTGGATAATCCTTGCATTGCTTTACAAGTGGTGGCGAACGGGAGAGGAAGAGTATTTTCAAGCTACTAAAACTGCCACGGGCGTTCTCGGATTAAACTTCGCGCTCGGTGCAATTACGGGAACGCTCGTTGAGTTTGGTTTGGTTCAAGCGTGGCCCGGAACAATATTCGTTATCGCTACGTTCGCCTTTCTTCCGCTCACGTTTGAACTCGTGGCTTTTGCCGGTGAAATCGTTCTCCTTGTTCTATTCATTGTCACCTTGCGCAACGTCAAACCTTTGACGAGTTTCGGCATCATGGCGATCTACCTCTTGATGGCGGCCTCATCCGGAGCTGTGATCATGACTGTGAATAGTTGGTTAAATGTTCCCTGGGGTACTCAGTCGCTTGCGTCTAACATCTATCCCTTCCTTCCCTCTTACGGTCCTGAAACCGTTGACCCCGTCGCTTTGCTAAAATTGAAAATCGCCTTAGTTGGACAGCTTCTCACCGGAGGCGCTCCCGCCTCACTCATTCAGAATCCGAAAGTAGCAAATAGTATTGGGCTGACTCTTCGCGACCCGTGGGTTGCATTTGGTTCACCGTATGCTCTTGTGAGCATCATCCATGCTGTGAACGCGGCTATGATATTTGGTATAGCTGTAGGATTGGTTACTTACGCGTTCAGGTTTTTCAGAACACGCAATGTGACATACCTGAAGTTCATTCGTGCAATCCTTCCCGTGTTACTCATTCTGATGGTTTTACAACCTACAATTATTGGAGATTCCATGGGTAAGATGGTGGCCGCTTATCAACCGACGAAATTCGCGCTTATGGAGAATATCAGTACTACTAGATCGGATCCGCTCGTGGCATTTTTGGGGTATGGAAATCCTCAGCATCAAGTGATCGGATTTGACAGCTTCGCGAACGCATGCCAGCAACTAAACAACAAGACGCTCGGAGATGTAGCCAGAGGGGCAAACCTCACTGCCGGCTCAGTAGCTTCCCTTAGCCTGAAACAACTTTGTTTGACTGATGTTTCGGCATCAGCAGCCAATATTGGTACCGTGAGTGGAGCGTTCTACACGAAAATTGCATCAGGCATCATTGGACTCGTTGCTCTCCTCGCACTGGGTTCCCTCACTTTTGACTTCCGAATCCTCTCTAAAATAAGTCGAAAAATATTCTCTCGGCTCGGAAAAGAGCGAAGCACGCTTCTGCTATCCATGGTCTTTCTCGCCGCGGTTACAAGCGCAGCAGGGTTGGGATGGTTCGTGCGTGAAGTGGGTCGAAAACCTTGGACCGTATATGGGCTAATTTACCCTGAAGAGTTGATTACACCCGTTCCGATTGACTCAGTCGTTCTCGGACTCTTCGTACTTGCTTTCGTTTTCATGGCCATCATCGGACTCTACGGAATGTACTATTTCGCAACGAGACCGCTCAAGTTCACAGAGTTGCTGGAAGAAGGAGCAGGGACGGAACAGTGACGCTCACCAACTTCGAACTTCTCGGATTCTCAATCCTCGGAATCTCCGTAATCGTGCACATTATCATAGTCAACATCACAATCGGCACCGGCTGGATTTCTGCCATGGCAAGGCTGCTTGCTTGGAGAAGGCGAGCAGCAGAGCTTGAGATCATGTCCAGACGCGTCTTCAAAATCCTAATAATTCACGAATTGTTCGGCGGGGTGTGGGGCACGATAATCACCGTAATCTTAGCAGGGTTCTTTCCCACACTGACCGCCATAGCTACCGACGTAGTCTTCTACCCGATCACAATCGCGCTCATTGCGATCTTCATTCGTATCCCGACCATCGCATTGTTCTGGTATTCGTGGGGAAAAGTTAGACCTGCAATACACTCTGTGCTTGGCTTTGTTATGGCTCTTTCTGGATTCGGCGTTCCTCTTGGCTTTAGATATATCTTCGCCGAAACTGCCTACCCGTACGGTCTAGCGTTTGCCCTTCAAGGACTCCACGATGTTGCCCGTGTCATGGTCTTCTACAATCCGCTTTATCCATCATTGATTCTCCACACATGGGCGGGGGCCTTGTCGATTGGTGGCTTTATTGTCGCTTCCTTCTTTACTATTAAAGGGAATGCTAACGCGAAATTTGCTTGGATAGGACTCTGGCATGGGCTACTCTTCCTAGGTGCTCAGATAGTCTTTGGCCCGTTCTACCTCCTCAACCTCAGCTCCAAAGTCCCAGTAGTATTCGATAATATTCTAGGCCAAGCTGCAGCCTCATTTAACCTCCTACCATTGTTCGCAATCAAGATCTGTTTAGTCGTCACTCTTGGAGGGGTAGCAGTTGGTACTTGGAAGAAGATTAAGCGTGGTTTTGGGGTCATCCCGCGATACGCTATTCTCCTAGGGCCTATTGCAGTTCTGATTGCAATTATCGGGGAATTCCTAAACGACGCTGGTCGCTATCCATACCTTGTCGTTATCGGATCGACCGGACTTCCACCATCATTGTTCATGAATGGTTACACGGAGATTCCGCTATACGCAGTAATTGCCGTAATCACGACCCTGCTAGCACTCGTAGCGGTATTCGTTGCAACCGCCTATTACGCACTCAACAAACGGTACTTGCCGGACATGCCCCGCGCGTAAACTTCGTCACGTAAGAACATAGGGCGGCTTTACATGTCGCGCTCTCCAGTGGACAAATTCAAAGTTTTACGAGTAGACCTGATCCGTTACTGTCTCTAGTTTTTAGTAATCGTAATTGAAGAGGTCAAGTAGTTTGAAGTCCTTTTTCGGCCGCAGTCAAGACCCGATTCAACGTAGCGATAAACGAATCGATTTCCTGGGTCGACATCCCACTTATTGCCCTTTCAATGAATTTGTCATGCAGTTTAAGGGCCCGTTTCAACTTCTCACCTCCTTTGCCGGTTATAGCAACGTTAATCGCTCTTCTGTCCTCATCGCTTCTAATCCGTCGAACAAGTCCAGCATCCTCGAGTTTGTCGACCACCATGGTCATACCCGGTGCAGTCATGCTTTGCTCCATGGCGAGCGTTACCATCAACCTGGGTCCCGATTCGAGAACTCTTAACACTCTGAATTCGGCGAGCGACAACTCCAATTGAGAGAGGTTACTTTCAACGAGTTTATTCCATCTCCTAAAAGCATCCGACAACGCGCGTCCTATGTCGAACTTGGTGACTGAAACCTGGCGCATGTCAATCCCTGTCTTATGTTCTCGCCACAAGTGCATCGTCGGACCAAGGGTTAGAAGCTATCGACTCATTTTCGCGCCTAGGTGTAAGAACTAAGGGAGCTAAAGGTTAGATGCTTAAGTTCTAGGAGGCTCATGAATTTAGTTACCTCAAAAACGTAGTTATGATTGAATTCGCTGACTACTTTCCATAACAATGTTCGTAATGAGAAACCCCTGTAATATGTAGAAAAGTGCTATTAGCGGAGGGGCGCCCCCCTCGATTCTTACGAGGTACCAAACAAATGATCGATTCCGGAGACGTAGCATGGATTATCACGGCCACTGCTCTTGTCATGATAATGACTCCCGCAGTTGGATTCTTCTACGGGGGATTAGTTCGACTCAAGAACCTGGTTTCCACAATCGTCCAGTGTTTCGCAATATTCGCAGTAATCAGTCTAGTCTGGGCGATCTATGGTTACAGCATAGCACTGGGAGGTCACTCAATCGGCGGATTCATCGGTGACCTATCCGACTTTGCTTTGAACAATGTTGGTTATGCTCCAAACACGGGTTACGCACCGAACATACCAGAACTACTCTACTTTGCGTTCCAATTGAAATTCGCTGCTATAACTCCCGCATTGATTATTGGCGCCTTCGCTGAAAGAATTCGATTCAAGTCACTGCTCATCTTCGTAGTTCTCTGGACAACTTTCATTTACCTTCCAGTAGCCCACTGGGTCTGGGCGGTTGGAGGATTCCTTCGTGCCCTGGGAGTGGTAGATTTCGCGGGCGGACTAGTGGTACACACTACCGCAGGAGTTTCAGCCGTGGCAGCAGCATTGGTTGTCGGCCGAAGACGCGGATTAGAGAAAGAGTTCCGACCCAGTAACATACCCTACGTAATTCTCGGCGCGTCGATTCTGTGGTTTGGTTGGTTCGGCTTTAATGCGGGAAGTGCATTAGCCGCCGATAACATCGCGGTAAACGCGCTCGTTGTAACAAACTTGGCTGCCGCAGCAGGCGGAGTTAGTTGGATGCTGACCGACTGGGTACGAAAAGGAAAGCCCTCTGCGGTAGGAATGTGCGTTGGTGCCGTCTGCGCACTTGCAACAATCACTCCAGCCTCCGGGTACGTCGGTCCAATGCCTGCGATAATAATCGGACTTGCGGCGGGTCTTCTTTCAAACTTCATAGCAGGCCTTCGAGCGAGAACTACTCTTGATGACTCGCTCGACGTTTTCGCTTGTCATGGAGCCGGAGGAATGTTAGGAACATTCGCAACCGGACTCTTCGCATCTACTCTAATTAATTCGGCTGGACCAAACGGGCTATTTTACGGAAATCCAGCACAACTTGTGGCTCAGATAATTGGGATTGTTGTAGTTGCAAGCTACTCGTTCGCCGGTTCCTTCCTACTCCTCAGAGCAATCAACTACGTTAGCCCCATACGCGTCCCAGTAAGAGACGAGGACGCAGGCTTAGATATTTCCCAGCACGGCGAATCAGCGTACAGCTAAAAGTGAAAAGAGCGCGCCCGCAATGACGGGCGCGTCCAACACTTCAAACAATTTGGTTCCTTCCAAATTTGCGATAATATCGGCTAAAATCCGCCGATTAAATTGTCTCGGAAGTCGACCTCACATAAAATCGAGTCACGTACGAGAGAACGTAAACCGGATCGATCTAGGTGTGAATTTCAGTCTTGTAGCCGTTGGTTATTCCGTGCATCGCTTTGCTGATTGCTAGAGCAGTTGCGAATGAAAGTAGAAACACGGTCACCATGACTGCTATTATTCCTAGAAGTTCTATTCCAAGTTGCTGGAGTGCAATTAACCCGCCCCCAAAAAGAATTCCTTCTGGTAGTGTTGGGTTGCCTGAGGCGGAGGCGAACGCCTGCTCTGTGAAGAAGGCGATCATGGTTATTCCAAACATTCCTCCTACCATGTGAGCTGGAAGAAGCCCGACTGGATCCGAGAACCAGTTGAATTTGTTGAACCATCTTGCAGCAATTACGTAGATGGGCCCGGCAACCAATCCTAGGACGACAGAGCTAGCTGGGCTCACAAAGCCTGCTAGTGGGGTGATGACGATGAGTCCCATCAATATGCCATTCGCCGCGTCTAGCAAGTTGGGCTTTTGTTTTGTTACATATAACACGAAGACCATGCTGGATAGAAAAGATGCAGCTGCAGCGAGAAATGTCGTAACTACCGCTACCATTGCCGAGTAATTGAAGGCCAGTACGCTCCCAGAGCTGAACCCAAACCAACCAATCCATAGTAACAGCATAGCGAGAGTCAACCAGCCCTGATTTACCTTACAATCCACCTTCGGACTTTGCTTTAGTCCACTCCTTCTTTCCTCTAACCAGATTACGGATAGAATACCTAGTCCCGCTGCCCCCGCTGCCGCATGAACCACCAATCCCCCTCCAAAATCCCTCATTCCCATCTGGAACAGCCACCCCGTAGGGTTCCAAATCCATGCCGCGGGCAGATTCCAGATCAAGACGAAGTAGACTATCGAATAGATCATGAATGCCTCAATCTTCAATTTTCGAAGCGCAACAACCCCAACTAGTGCCAATGTCACTGACGCAGCGGCTGCTTGAAACAAGAAGTACGTGCCCGCGGTTAGACTGGTGCCGAAGTATCCGGGGGTCATAGACCACCAAACTCCTCCCAATAGACCACTCGAACTAGCAGACAGGGCACCCAAGTTGTTGAAGAAAGTCCCGAAAAACAGTCCACTATACAATGGATTCCCTATCACTCCATTTATGGCAGGAGCAGATGCCGTATCGAATCCAATTAAGCCCATGAAAACCAAGGCGGATCCCGTTATGAGCATAGTCTTGAGTAGACTACGCGAAAAATCCTCCCCCAGCTCCCCAACCTCTAACAGCCCCACGGACATTGTCATTGTGAAAACTAACAGACCGCATATCAGCACCCAAAGATTATTCGCTAGGAACACTTCGTCCAAGTCTGATCTGAGGCAGCTAGCCCAACTCGAAACGAATATTATGGTCTCTATTAGTTTCAGGAACTGAAATTGATTAATGGCTTAAACATTAGTTCAATTAGTTATTTTCTAACCTAGAACCGGCTCGAAGGGGCATCAGTTCACATGAATAACAAGCTTAACCAATTAATGATCATACATGTTTGTAATTTTGCCTACCCAAATATTGCTTTTTTTTCCTGACCATGCATTTCTCCTCTTGATTTCTCACGAAGCTTTGAACGAGTAATGAAAAGGAGGATTCTGTTGTGCGTGTTATAGCATGAACACCCTAGCCCGCCGCCATTTGTTGTACCTTCTTCTGCCTTCTCAATCTCCTTCACATTTCTTACGCTTCGAAGTTTTTCCGTGTTCGATTTAGGTGAGACTTGTTGGGCGATGTTTCGTCATGGAACATATCTGGCGTTCTCAACCGTCTAAGGCGACATAATTACTACGAGCAGGTGCTCAAGTATTCGCGCTGAGTTT
>DATIYC010000144.1:0-6687 GCA_035517955.1 Candidatus Acidiferrales bacterium
CGATTGCGTGGAGGAAGAAGGCAGTGGTTATCCCGAGTTCGAAGAAACTGTGTACAACAGCGCCAATTCCCGCTGCTTCGGCCATACCAGCTGCTGCTCTAAACCCTGCTAAGCCTCCATCAAATCGCGGATCCAACTGGACCGCGTCGGCCGCTTCGTGTTTGATTACGTTAAGGACATCGTAGAAAGTCCACGAGCTTTCATGTGCGAGTATGGGAGTATCAACTGCCCTCCTCACCCGAGCGAGCGCGTCCAAGTTGTACATGAGAACGGGTTGCTCTACGAATTCTAAGTCATACTTCTCCATCTTCCGAATCATGCGAACCGCCGTCCCCGGAGTCCAAGACTGGTTCGCGTCAACTCTCAGCGATACGTCGTATCCCACAGCGTTCCTAATTGCTTTCAGGCTTGCTAGATCATGTTCTGGGTCTATGCCAACTTTCTCGTAAAGTGTATCGTAGCCTTGCCTTACGCGTAGTTTTGCTGTAGCAGTTATTTCGGATAGTTTTGTGTGCGGTATCCACCCCCAAAATTTCACCCGGTTTCGATATCCGCCTCCCCACAACCTGTGTAACGGTTGACTGCAGGCTTTGCCGACGATGTCCCACAATGCCATTTCGATACCGCTGTATGCCCAGTTGGCTGCGTGTAGGTTGAAGTGTGTAAGGTAGGAACGTGCGTAGAGCCTTCTTCGAATTCTCTCCACCATGAAAGGATCCTCCCCTACAAGCTGAGGTTTGACGGAGTCGATCATTAGTTTGCATATCTCCGCTCCCGTTAGGACGGGAGATTCACCGATGCCGACTAAACCTTCGTCAGTGATGACTTCAACGATTACTGAAACGCATGGTACTCGCCCTATCACGTCTAATGAGGACGGGTGGGCGTGCGTAAGCGGAACAGCGACGATTGTGGATTTCAGGTCTACGATTTTCAAATGAAATAACACTCCTACGGTCGCGTTGAATAAGCGATTAAGTGTATTGATATGTTGCCATTGCTGTGCGGCTGACTAGGTTTCTGCATAGGTTGAGTGTAGGTATGGGAGCACGTGTTTTCCATACATCCGTATGGTCTTGATTTCATCCGGTCCCGAGCTTAGAAAGTAAACGTGTTTGAATCCAAGCTTAACATACTTCTCGATGTGTTTGATGTGGTCTTCGGGCTTGGTTCCAATCATACGGTACTTTGCGATTTGTTCGTCTCCTACGAAGTTTCCGTGTTCTTCGATTTCGCGTGGGTCGTAGATTGGGTACTTGAGCATGCCCGGAAGGAGGCATGCTGCCCAGAATCTGGCTGCCTTTAATGCCTTACTGTAATCCTCATCGTACGATGCCCAAACCTCCACTGCCTTCGTAATCTGTTCCGGATCGCGGCCAACACTCCTCGCGCCCTCATTCAATGCTGGGAATATTTTGTCTCGGTAAATCTGCTCGTTTGTTGGTATAGTCAGTAAGCCATCCGCATATCGTCCGGCCAATCGGGCTACGGTGGCGCCGCTAGCTGCAACGAAGATGGGAGGAGGTGTCGCAGGTTTCGTGTAGAGGTTTGCTTTCCTCAACTGGTAATATTTTCCCTTGAAGCTAACAAATTTCTCGGACCATAGCAGTTTCATAATCCTCAGCGACTCTTCTAGTCGCTCCACTCTCTGCCTGAACGAAGGCCAAGTACACCCGACAGGTATCTCATTCATCGCTTCTCCTGTGCCGACGCCGATGAATATGCGTTCGGGGTACATAGCGCGAAGAGTGGCGAATGCTTGTGCAACGATCGCAGGATTGTATCTTAGGAATGGACAAGTGACGGCGGTTCCAATCTCAATCTTCTCAGTTCGCTCACCCAATGCAGCCATCCATGCCCACGTGAAGCCTGAAGCTGCGTTCGTGTGAGCCCAAGGGTGAAAATGGTCGCTTGCCCAGACCGAATCAAAACCAGCACGTTCAGCCTCGACAGCATACTCTAGGAGCTGAACTGGTTGAAATTGCTCATGCGCCGCGCAGTAACCAATCTTCAGCATTTGCCACACTGTGCGCTTCGCATGATGCGTTGACAAAAAGAAAAATTTCAGAAGTGCCTCTTCATTGTGTATTGGGAAAAATGTAGGAGGTACGGTCAGCCGAGTGACCGTACTGTTTCGTTTTATGTTGCGTCGGGTCCGAACGTTACTGTGTTGAAGAGTGGTTCCGTTGCTTGTCCTGTCCACACTGGGTCGACTAGGAAGCCGCTGATTACGCCGGTCTTCCAAACGATCGAGCCTCCCCATGGTAGCCAGAGACCGAATGTGCCTAGCCAGGCGTATGGAGCGTCTTGGTAGATTTGGGCTTGAGCGGCTGTGACGAGTGATTGTAGGTAAGCTGGGTTTGAGCTGTTGGTGAAGAACGCGTTCACTGCCTTCTGCACTGTTGGGTTGTAGTAGGCTGCGTAGTTGCCCCACACGGATTGGTTGCTAACGAATGTGACCCAGTAGTCTGTTGGGGTAACGGTTGCTGGTCCCCAGCCAAACCCAGAGTTCACGTATTCAAGTTGGCCGAGCTGAGCGGCGTTTGCAACATTAGTCTGATACGATCCGAGCTCTGTGTTGTATAGGCTTGGTTGGATGACGGCTATGTTGACAGTGATTCCAATCATTGCTAGGTCGGATTGCATCACCTGAGCCGCATTGATGCAGAGTGGGCATCCGCTTTCCACCCTGAGGAGGAACGTGGGCATATTTTGGATGTTAGCTTCGGCTAGAAGTTGCTTCGCTAGAGTGAGGTTGTACTGATATGGTGAGTAATTACCCAAGTCATAGTAATCCTTCCACCATGGATATTCAGGACCGACATATGGAGACAACTCGCCCAAGTATGCCTTTTCCGCGATATCTGTGTAGTTCAGCGCATGGACAATCGCCTGCCTTACTAGAGTAATGTTGGTTGGATACTCGTGCGTGTTGAGGCCGACGAGAGCTACTTCTCCACTCCACGATGGCGGCTTGAAGTAGGAATATGTTTGTGGGTTCTGGGCTACCAAATTCCAGTCTGGCGTTTCAATGTCTGCGATTTGAGCTGCACCAGTTGACAGGTCAGTGTATCTTGCGACGTCATCAACTTTGTAGTCGACGACAACATTCTGTGCATGTCCTGGATCGAATAGGGGTTGCGCCGCGACTTGGGCAGCAGTCATGTTCGCGCCCCAGTAGGTTGGATTTTGAGCGAATTTCACATAGGAGTTCTCTGACAATCCAGTGACCACATATGGGCCCGTTCCTGGAATTGGGTGTTGGTTGAAGTATGAGTTGTATGCTGCCGGTGTTCCGAAGCCTCCGTTTTGCAGAAGCCACTGGGTGTCGTACATGAGTCCACAATAGACTACGAGTGTTCCTGGGAACCAAACGAAGGGCGCGATTAGGTGGAAGACGATTGTGTTTGGATCGGTAACGTACATCGGCCAGTCGCTGTTCATCATGATGTTGAGCAAGGGTTGTGTAGGATTGATGAGTCCGCTGGTTGTCATTAGGCTGATTGTTCCTGGGCCGAAATTCACGTGCGACATATCCATGAGTGCATAGGATTCTAACCACGCTGAGCTATTGCCGGAGAGATAGTACCATCCGTACATCTCACCCCATACTTGGTAGGCGTTGAACGGATCTCCGTTGGAGAATTTTACACCCTGTTTCAAGTGGAAAGTGTACGTCATTCCGTCTGGCGAAACAGTCCAAGTGGCTAGGCCCGGCAGAAACTGCACTGCCCCAGTCTGAAGTTCATCCGTCATGTTGACGGCAACTAATGGCTGGTAGACTGTAAAGGCAAGTGGGTTGGGCCATGGTAACTCTCCTTCAGAGTAAAGTTGGTTCAAGTCATCCAAAGGCCACATCGAGGCTGAAATAGTGAGTGTGTTAATGGTCTTCGATGCGCCCCCAGCTTGAGATGCAGTTGCTGAAGTGGACATTTGAGTTGACGGGCTAGGTTGCATTGTGGTGTATGCTGCGCCCGCGATTATTGCTACGACGATCACTACGATAACGATGGCTGCTTGTACTCGACTTATTGCTTTTTTCAAAACTGACATAAGGCTGCCTCAGCGTGTGCGTATTTAACAATTTGTCTGGCAGTCTTTGAGGTATATATACTGCAAATAGATCGATCGGACTTGAAAGAAGATCAGTGCAATGATTCTTGCTATGCCGTCTTTTCTACGAAGTGACAGGCGGCATAACGTCCTGTGGATAATTCTCTCAGGTTTGGGCGTTCCTTCGTACATATTGACTCGGCAAAAGGACACCTTGGATGAAACTTGCAACCACTGGGTGGGTTGATGGCGCTGGGAACTTCGCCTCGAATATCGACTTGGAGTAAGTTTCTCTTCCAAGGGTTGGCTACTGGTGCGGATGAGATTAGGGCGATGGTGTATGGATGTCGCGGTTTAGCCATGATGTCCTCTGTTCGTCCATATTCTACGACGTCACCGGAATACATAACGAGCATGAAGTCGGACAGGTATTCTGCGACGGCAATGTTATGCGTTATCAGCATGTAAGAGAGCGAATATTCTTTCTGGAGGTCTAATAAGAGACGCAGGATCTGGGCTTGTACGGAAGCATCAAGTGCGCTTGTAGGTTCGTCGAGTATAACGAGTTTGGGTTGTGGACCGATGGCTCTGGCTATTGCGACCCGTTGCTTCTGACCGCCGCTAAGCTGTCCTGGAAATCGATCGGCAATCTCCTGAGGAAGACCGACGGTATCAAGGCTTCTCTTAATCGCAGCGTCAACTGCATCCTTGTTCCACTTCATCAGACCATAAAGCGGCTCACCTATCGAATCGCCGACCCTCATGTTGGGGTCGAGTGAAGATTCTGGGTCTTGAAACACGATCTGCAGGTCTCGGTACACCGATCTGAGGTCTGTAGTCTTTTCGGCGATGTGTTTTCCGTTGAAGATTATGTCTCCGCTAGTTGGTCGTGTTAGGAGCGCGATGGTTCTTGCCAATGTTGTCTTTCCGCATCCTGATTCCCCCACGACTGCTAAGGTAGTGCCTCTAAGAAGAGTCATATTCACCCCATCTACCGCTCGGACGAACCTCGTAGCTTTTGAGAACGGATTGATTCCACGTTGAATCGGGAAATATTTTTTCAAATCAATTGTTTCTAGGATTGTTTCCAAGTTTTTCACCGTGTAGATAGCACGCCACTTGATGGTCTTTTTCAACTTCGAGGAGCAGAGGTTTCGTTTCCGAGCATTGTTTCATTGCGTATTGGCATCGCGTTACGTACTTGCATCCAATCATTTTCGTTCTGAGGTCGGGTACGGAGCCTGGGATAGGTTTTAGGACTACCTTGCGTTTTGAGCCGGTGGGGAGACAGGATAGGAGCCCCTGGGTGTAAGGGTGGAGCGGTTTCGAGAACAAATCGTAGACGTTTGAGGTTTCTACGATGTCACCCGCATACATGACTGCGACTCTATCTGCTACTTGACAGGCAACGGCTAAGTCGTGTGTTATGAGTAGAATACTCGTTTTGACTTTGTTCATTAGTTCCTTCATGAGTTTGAGGACTTGGGCTTGAGTGGTAACATCGAGCGCTGTGGTCGGTTCATCTGCTATTAACAGGGCCGGTTCCTGTGAAAGTGCCATTGCAATCATCACTCGTTGTCTCATGCCACCGGAAAGCTCGAAGGGATATCTGTCTACCACTTGGTCGGGATCAGGAATTCTCACTAGTTTGAGTGACGCAATAGTGTCCTCTCGTAGCTCGGCACTCATTTTTCTTTTAGACCTAGGGAGTTTGCTGACTCCCGGAGCGGTTACCTTGTGGGTTTTTTGCATTATATCAGAGTCGCTGGCGGCGTGACCGTCGTCTCGCATTCGCTTGATGACGATTGCTTCTCCGATTTGATCGCCGATCTTGTAGACTGGATTTAGACTGCTGAGGGGTTCTTGAAAGATCATCGCGATTTGCGTTCCCCTGAATTCCCTTAGGTGAGTTGGGTCGAGGTGTGCTAGATCAGTTCCTTTGAATTCTATTGATCCATTCGTTACTCGCGCGGGAGGAGTGGGCAGTAGTCCAATGATGGATAGTGCTAAGGTTGACTTACCACATCCTGACTCGCCAACAACGCCAACTAATTCGTTCTCTTTGATGTCAATACTTACCTTGTCAAGGGCGGTTACTGTGCCACCCCTTGACGCGTAACTGACTGACAGGTTTTGCACGGTCAGTAGTGGGGACAAATCATCTGGCCTCAAGAGCGTCGCGAATACCGTCGCCAAGCAAACTAAAGCCTATCACGCCCAACGCGATTATGAAACCGGGAATTATGGGCAGCCAAGGGGCGGTGATTAGGTAATCTTGATAGGAGCTGACCATCTCGCCCCAATCGGGTTGCGGTGGCCTAACCGATAAGCCAAGGTAACTTAACCCTGAATATACCAATATCACGGTTCCGATGTCGAGAGTTGCATAGACCAGCATCGTTACGAAGATGCTTCTGAAGACATGTTTGAAAATTATCTTGGCGGTTCCCATTCCAGATAGCCTTGCGGCTTCGATGTAGTTTTGATGCGCAACCCTCAGGGCTTCTCCTCTCGCTAGTCTTGCGTAGGGTGGCCACCAGATTACCATCAAAGCAACCATCATGTTCGTGACGCCTGGGCCGAGGGTCACTCCTATTGCCATGGCTAGAACTAGGGCAGGTAGAGCAAAGATTA
>DATIYC010000145.1:0-28476 GCA_035517955.1 Candidatus Acidiferrales bacterium
GAAAGTGAATCCTCGCTACAGAAAGCCCTCTTTCTTAAGAAATTCACGTACGCAGTATTCAACAACGGCACGGTTGATGGTCAATGCTAGGTCCCGTGCGCGCTTGCTACGAAGGAACTCCGCAATCTTCTCCATTAATCCCGCTCGAACTCGAACTTCGAGTCGTTCTCCCACTTGGCCTTGGCCACCTCGAGCCCCCTGTTGCTGTGGCGAAATTGACACAGGCTGAAGTACTTATGGAAAAGGGCGGTGACGGGGGGGGTTATCCCCCGAGAACTTTGCAATACGTCACCCAAGGGGTCAGCCCGTCGCTGAGGTCGTCATATCTTCAGCAATGAGATCTGACTGGGACTGGCGACATCATCCCCCGTTTCTCACGGCGAACGCACGAATTAATCGTTGCCGTCAAGCCTCACTCGGCCTCATTCACCTTAGTGCGGGTGGCGTACTTGCTATTCAAATACAACAATTCAAGTAGGTTGGGCTAAAGGAATGCGGACGTATGGCTGAAAATCCAACACCACCGGAGCCTCAATCCAAGTTAGAGATTGATCGGCCCGGAGATTTCAAGTTTCATATAGCGTATGGCGTATACTCGAAAGCGTGGGACGAGAATCCTTCCGACGCCGCACGAGTCAAATTGAACGAATTGATAACCTCGCTCTCGAAAGATCAAGATGGCTACTCTGATTTCTACGCTCAGATCCAGCAATACCGCAGGGATTCAGGCTTCCACTCATCTGGCAGGACTAGAATCGAAAGCGGCAGAAAGAGACAGTGGCAGCGAACTCAAAACAGGGACGCCCGAAACCGCCGGCATAAATAGTGGGCTAGGCAAGAAACGATTGGATGGACGATTATTTAAGAAATTCAACAATTCCGACCGACTATATGCGACTGCTTTATTACCTATCACCCCAAGCTATGCCTGAGTTGACGAACGATACCAACACTAAGGAACCTACGTCGAGCGCGAGGCCAAGACCGAGACCTCGTCTACCTTCTCCAATTGGCAAGGAAACATGACGTCGCACCAACAATGCTGCACGCCTCCCTCCTTACCGCCTTGCGCAAAGGGAAGGCCAAGTGCGAGAATTTGTCGATTGAGATACGCGACCGTAAGGACGATTCTTCAACTTACATGTTCTCCGTCAAGGGCGAACCGCTAGCGCAGGCCCATATTCGGAACGAATCGATAGATAGACTGGTTAAGCTTCCCGATGAGTTGTCCGGCTTCCTCGAAGCTGATGACAAACGGAAGGATTCGAACAAACTGGATGGTAATTCTGAAAGTGCAATTGGCAGCTTGAGGTATGGGTTGAGCGGTGTTTCTTTCAAAGCCCGCGTCATAAAGAAATCAGAGGTTAGAGCTGTGACATCAAAGGACGGAAACCCGCTCCTTGTATGCTCGGTGACACTTTCCGATGGCACGGGCGCAATTCCATTGACGATATGGAACAATCAAATCAGCACTATCTCCGAGGGCGACCTAGTTCAAGTTCAAAATGCTAAGGTTGGAAGTTTCAGAGGCGAAATTCAACTTTCCTTGAGCAGGAAGACTGGTGTCCTCTCCGTGCTTCAGCCTGCGAACAAAGAACTGGCGCAACCGTTACTCGTGAACAACGTCAGTTAAGGCGCTTCTGAAGTCCCTTAATCGTGCCGGAAACCTGAAGCACTAGCGGCGCCATCGGCGCCTTTTCACCTCCACAGATTAGGGACAACGCTGCCTCTAGTTCAGAAACCATGCTCGGTTTGCAAGCGACGATTGCGGTCGATCTCTTAGAATCGAACCTAACTAGTTTTGGATCAATTCGAGCATATCCGATTTCGCCAAAACTCTTGCGAACCGCCCCCGTTAATACCTCACGAAACTGGTCCTCCGTAACAGACTCATCGGCAAGAACCTTCACTAACAAATAACGTCTAGGCATAGAGCTCATCTCGGCTTTCGCTGAACGACCCGAACACCTTCCTCAATATAATCAGGGCTACGCTTCTTCAGATTCGTTTCAACGGCCGACATTGGAATCGACGTGATTCCCTTAACCGCCTCTATCTGCGGTAGCCCCAGAGTCGCTGCTAAAGCCACCATTTGAATTGGACTTCTTACCAACTCTGCCCTGTCTAACCCGCTAGACAGAACAACTTTGACCGAGTGTTCCTTGGCAAGCAGGAATTGCCTAGAAACGGTACCATACACGGCTCCAGTCCGAAGAATCACTGACACCATATTCAACTCGATACACCCTCTAAGCATATTCGCCATTGCATGAGTCAGCCTAACCTTCGGATTCTCCAACTCGAAGAAAACAAGGTCGACTCGACGATCCCTACACGCAACGTGTGCGACATGATCGTTCAGACACTTCACAGCGACTATATCAAACACGGTCCTAAACTTTCGGAGCGACCGAAGTAATTCCCCTCGTGATCGAGAAGCAAAGTCAACTCTAGTGACGGTTTCAACATCGTAATCAGAAAATGTTCGTCGTACCTCTGCCAACCGATCATGAAACAGCCCGGTCGGCACCGTTAGGCCGATCATCGAATATCCGGCTAGGGCTAATGTTTGAGCGATCTGGCGACAGGATTTGATGTCGTCAACGTGAGGGAGTACATGAAGGTCTACGAAACTGGGCATGTTAGCTTGACTCCAGATAATTGATCATGAGATCTGTCACGCGACCTCCAAAGCGACTGAATTTCAATTTGACCCGGATCGGATCCACATCGCTCAAAGTGATAGTTCCACGCAAAGCTTGCTGTTTGTCTACTCTCAAGAACAGGTTCCCTTCGCCGTCAGAGTGAAGACTTAAGTTCCTTTGAATTAGTAGCCTGTCGCTCTTCGGCAACTGATTCATTAGAAAACCAGTAATTTGAGCAATTTCCGAGGGCTTCGTTATCCTAGCGGTAAAAGTCACGATTGGATTGTTATAGTGCCCCTCCACGTAGCTGCGTGTGAACAATTGCCGGCCTCTCAACGAATCGGGAAGCAAGTGGCTCAATGCTGCCTCTACTTTGCCAAGATCTTCGGTTGAATGGGCTATAGTGCTGATTTCAATAGACTGGATTTGTTGGGGAGTTTTCAAAATCCAGTCTCACCTATCTGTTCGCTTATTTGGCACATGCTTAAGATAAGTTCGGGGTTTCGGTAACGACAGAATTCAGGTACAAGCTTGCGGTGGCCGTGAGACGCGATTTAGAGATGGGAAAGGGGAAGATTGCCGTACAAGTGGGCCACGCATCTGTGACTGTTGCAGAGGAAACACGTAAACGTCGCCCAGATTGGTGGAAAGCATGGTGGGACGAAGGCCAACGGAAGGTTGTTGTCAAGGTTCAATCGGAAAGTGACCTAGAGAAACTTCGAAGGGAGGCTGAGGAGTTGGGGTTGACAGCTGCCATAATCCATGATAGTGGCCTCACACAAGTTTCTCCAGGAACGGCCACCTGCGTAGGCGTAGGGCCGGCACCGGCTGAGCTTGTCGATAAGATCACAGGAAACCTTCAGCTTCTATAATGAACTGCGCATCTTGGTCGCGATGACTTGTTGACCGAGCACGATCTTCTCAAGCCTGTGATTTTTCTTTAGGTTCACGAAATAAACCGGTACTCCATGACGAGCTGCGGCAGCTCCTTCAACAATCTTTCCAGCCATCCCACCGGTCACATCAGGTACCATCCCACTAGCGGACTTAGTTGCATATTGAATCGCCAAGGTGGGCGTAACCTGAGTCAGAAGTTTCGCTTGTTTGTTTAGTTTGGGGTTGCTATCGAACAATCCGTCCACATCTAAACCATAGATTAGACGAGTGGCGTTCAGTTTAACCGCTAGATATGCGGCAAATTGATCGCCTGACAGTATTGAAAAACCGCGAGCAACATCGTTTACAACATCACCGCCCATGATCGGTACGCATCCGAGCTGAAGCCATTCCCGTATGGGTGCGAGCCCCATACGACGTATTCTCCCAGCGTTCATCTCAGTGAAGTCGGAAGCTACGAATGGAATTATGGGCACGCCGTGCTTGAGTAAGATATCATCAAGTATGCCCTCCCACTGTAGGAGTTTTAGTTTCGTCGTAGCTAGGCCCTTGATTTGTCGCGGACTCTTGAAGCCGCGATGAAGATCGTATTTTTGTGCCGGTATGTGTCCAAAACTTCCAGCCCCGTGAACCAGAATTAGTCTCACTTTTCGGTGGACAATTGAAAGTTGTTTGGCTGTGTTGTGGATTACTGGGAATCGTGGAGTGTAAATTTTCGCTTTGTCAGTGAGCGCAGAACCGCCTAACTTGATTACGATGAGCGGTTTCTTCATTTTTAGCTCCTCAGCGAAAGCCTATGACTTCTCTTTGAAGAGCAGACGTGGGCTATCGCCCACTTGGATTTTGCAGGGTCACATTTGTGATGCGGGGTTGTGAGGGTCACGTAGGATTGTCTCGTACCAATGATGCGTCCCGTCCTCCCATACGTAGTAGGAGTTTAGTACGAGAAGGTTCGGGTATCGTTTTCTTGCTTTCTCTTCTGCTATGTTCTTCAAACTGATTCCCCGCGTGAACTTATTGACACCCATAGCTCTCTGTCTTCGGCCTGACCTTGGGCGCGGTTTCCTAGCACCGCCCTTCCTTATTCTAACTCTTACCACAACGTATCCTTGTTTGGCTTTGAAACCCAGCGCTCTCGCGCGATCCAGTCTGGTGGGATGTTCGACGCGATGCACCGTTGGCTCTCTTCTCCAGCGGATTGCTAGTTGTCTCATATACGTCTGTAAGTCATTCTTCTCTCGTCCGTACCACGTTTGAGTGAGATATTTGTTGGAACCCATTGGATATTTCGACCGCAACCAAATTCTTCTGAGGCTTAAACTTAAGACGAATGATGCGTCTCTGAGTTTGCTGCAGTGTGAAAGTCACGCTGCTATTTAAGCGGCTTGCAGAACTAAGCGGTCGAGATCATGTCATCAAACGATGAGTCATTGCGGAAAGCATACTTACCCGGACAGCTCGCGCTGAAGTATCATCCGTTTTACCGCGGCAAAATTGAGATTGTTCCCAAATGCCCAATCAGATCATTTGACGATTTCGCAATTTGGTACACGCCAGGAGTGGCCGAAGCCTGCGAAGCAATCAAAGCTAAACCGGAAGCAGTTTTCGAGAACACTAACAAATGGAACACGATTGCGATAGTTACTGACGGCTCTCGGGTACTCGGGTTGGGTGACATTGGCCCCGAGGCTGGAATGCCTGTGATGGAGGGGAAGGCGCTTCTGTACAAGTACTTGGGTGGCGTGGACGCCTTTCCGATATGCCTCGGCACTAAGGACACGGAAGAGATTATCTCGGCAGTAAAGTGGATTCAACCCTCATTCGGCGGCATAAACCTTGAAGACATTGCCCAACCGAAGTGTTTTGAGATTCTGGATGCCCTCCAAGCCCAATTAAGCATCCCCGTCTGGCATGACGACCAGCAAGGGACGGCGACGGTCGTTCTAGCGGGTTTCATAAATGCCCTAAAAATTGTCGGGAAGAAGATCGCAGATACCAAGATATCGATGGTAGGCGCAGGCGCGGCCAATGTCGCGTTGGCGCGATTACTCACGCTAAGCGGCGCGAAACCAGGAAACTTAATCCTCGTAGACAGCAAGGGAACTTTACATCGTAACAGAAAGGACCTTGAACACACACCGAAGAAATGGAATCTCTGCCAAACAACCAACGCAACAGGCATAGAAGGCGGGATTGCAGAGTCAATGGAGGGAACTGATGCTTGTATTGCATTATCCACGCCGGGCCCAAACGTGATTTCGAAGCAACAGGTCTCGAAGATGAATGATCAGTCCATTATTTTCGCATGCGCAAACCCAGTGCCTGAAATTTGGCCTTGGGAAGCGGAGCAGGCAGGTGCCGTCGTTGTCGCTACCGGCCGATCAGACTTTCCTAATCAACTTAATAATTCCCTCGGCTTCCCGGGGATATTCAGAGGAACCATAGATGTTCGAGCGAAGACGATCACAGATGCCATGTGCCTAGCCGCTGCAGCTGAACTCGCAAAACTAGCTGAAGAACGTGGACTGTCCGCGAAAAACATCATACCGAATATGGACGACTGGGAGGTCTTTCCTCGCGAAGCAACAGCTGTAGCTGAAAAGGCGATTGAACAAGGAGTTGCACGACTCAAGAAGTCTCGTGAGGAATTATACTCGAACGCACGCTCGATTATTATGAGAGCGCGCGATGAGACCAAACATCTTACGCGCGGCGGCTTTATTCGAAACTTTCCGACTTGATTCAGGTCACTCCAGAATATTTCAAGTCTGGGCTTGAGTAGTTACCCTTTAATTTAGTGCGCTATTGGCACAAAATTCGAAGCTGAAAAATTATGGTTGATCGCACGATTGCGGTGATAGGCGGAACTGGCGACCAAGGGCTTGGGCTTGTTTTGCGATGGGCTAAGGCTGGAGAGAAGGTTGTTATTGGTTCAAGAATGCAACAGAAGGCGGAGGATGCAGCGAAGAAGGCGTTGGGCATACTCAGCGGTAAAGGGTCCATAACCGGGATGGAAAACCCGAAAGCTGCAGCTGCGGCGGATATAATCGTAATGTCAGTCCCGTTCGCGGCTCATGTGGATATGATCAAGTCGATTCGCGACAGTATTCAACCGGATGATGTCTTCATAGACGTAGTAGTGCCACTATCAACTGCGGTTGGGGGTGGTGCCTCGACTGCTCTAGGGGTTTGGGAAGGGTCGGCTGCGCAACAAGCCGTGAAGCTTCTGCCTCCCAAAACGAGAGTAGCCTCCGCATTCCACAACGTAGTTGCAGAAGCGCTGCAAAACATCAGCAAGGACGTTGACTCGGATGTGATAGTGTGTGGTGATTCCCAGGAAACCCGCAAGGTTGCTATGGATCTGGCGGAGAAGATACCGGGTGTTAAGGCCGTGGACGGCGGTCGATTGGAGAACTCCCGAATCGTAGAACAGATAACTGCCCTTCTGATTGGAATAAATATCCGATACAAGGTAACCAGTGCTGGAATACGCATCACAGGGCTCCCTTAGGCCCTGATGCGAGTATTCAGGAAAACGAGACTTGCCGCGCGTAGTGGGTGTCGTAGGCAAACCAAACGTAGGAAAAAGCACATTCTTCAGTGCAGCAACTCTAGCACACGTAGCGATAGCCAACTACCCATTCACAACAATAAAACCAAACGTCGGAATGGGTTACGTTAGGACCCCGTGCGTCTGCCGTGAGTTCAACGTCACCGACACACCCGGCAACTCCACCTGCATCAACGGAATTCGACTCATTCCAGTTGAGCTAGTGGACTGTGCAGGCCTTGTGCCTGGTGCCTGGCAAGGCCGAGGATTAGGAAACCAGTTCTTGGATGAGGTAAGACAAGCAGACGCCCTCGTGCACATCGTCGACGCATCCGGCTCTACTGATGCAGAGGGAAAACTTTGCGACGCAGGCACACACGATCCGAGAGAGGACGTTCAATTTCTAGAGCACGAGTTGGACATGTGGCTGCTACAGATCGTCAAGAAGGAATGGGCCCGCATTATTAGACTCGTAGAACAAACAAAAGAGGAACTAATTCCCCTGCTCGAGGATAAGTTAAGTGGACTCGGAATTCGAAGAGATCACTTAGCAGCGGCAAGATCGAAAACGGGATTGAACTTCGAGAAGCCCGGCTCATGGTCGGAGGATGACTTACTTCGGCTCGTTACTGAATTACGAGCTCGTTCAAAACCACTTCTCATCGCCGCAAACAAAATGGACGTCCCCCCAGCGGACAAGAACCTTCAAGGGCTCACAGAGACCAAGCACATGGTGGTTCCATGCTGCGCAGAGGCCGAGCTAGCATTGCGCAGAGCTGCGGAGAAGGGGATGATAAGTTACGTTCCGGGCGATAGCAACTTTAAGCTAAATGAAAAAACGAGTCTGACAGCAGACCAAGTCAACGCGCTAAATCGCATTAAGGACAAGGTGCTTGTTCCCTTAGGTTCTACCGGAGTGCAGGAATCCTTGAACCTCGCCTTCTTCAAACTCCTCCAAATGATCACCGTCTACCCAGTCGAAGACCCTGAGAAACTCACCGACCACAAGGGCAGAATTCTTCCCGACGCGTACCTAGTCCCATTTGGCACAACTGCGAAACAATTTGCTGGAATGATTCACTCAGACCTCGCTGCAGGATTCCTCTACGCTACCGAAGCCAGATCGAAGATGAGAGTTGGCGACGACTATGTCCTCAAAGACAGGGATGTAATCTCAATCATCAGCGCAAAACGACACGCATAGCCATCGCAGCCAACAATACGTATAATGCTCATCGCCCTGTTTTTCCAGATTAGGGTAAAGCGTTGCTTAAATTCGGAAGCTCTGGAATTCGCGGAGTCTACAACAAAGACGTGACTACTGAAACCGCTTCTGCGGTTGGCAAGTCTCTCGCTGAGTACTTGCGCAAGACCAGCCCGAACCCCCTAGTCTTTGTTGGACATGACCAAAGAAGCAGTAGCCCGATTCTAGCCTCAACTATCCGATCAGCATTGTTATCGCACGGTTGCAGAGTGGCAAACTGCGGCCTTTGCCCTACACCAGCACTCGCAGCATCCGTAAGAAATCTTGGCGCAAGTGCCGGAGTCACGATAACCGCAAGCCACAACCCTCCCGAATATAACGGAATCAAGCTTCACTCACGAGACGGGGGAGGCTTTTCGAAAACACAGGAAAAAGAACTCTTAGAATGCAAGGGAGACGACAAAGTTACCTCGCTGGCCTCCGAAGAAGAAACTATTGATGCCTCCTCGAAACTCACCTCATTAATTCTTAACGCCGCTCCAAAGTTACGTAGGAGGAAAGTTGTCGTTGACAATGCTTGGGGAACATCGTTTCTTGTTACTCCGAACGTTCTAGAGTCTTGCGGAATGGATGTTATACTGCTGAACGGCTTAGCCCGCGCCAACCTCTATAGGGCATTCAAAGTTGAACGGATGTCTCAAGATTCGGCTGTTGCGGAGTGGCAGGAGGTTGCCAGAGTTTTCGATCTCATGGGAATCGTCGGAGTAACCGGCGCTGAGCTAGGTGTCGTTCACGATGGGGATGCGGATAGGGCATTGTTCGTCGATGAGCGAGGGGGAGTGATGAGCGGAAGTGATGTGGTCGCTATTTTTGCCAAGTATTTTCTATCGACGGGGAAAGGGAGAAAAGTAGTCACCACTGTAGCCGCTTCCAGTATAGTGGACTCTGTCGTTGAAAAACTCGGGGGCGAAGTTGTCAGGACGCGTGTAGGTGATTCCGCTGTTTCGGAGAAACTTCGCGAGTTGGGTTCGGCCGCTGCATTTGGGGGAGAGCCATCCGGCGCCTATGTCTTCCCGGATATCTCGCTCTGCCCCGATGGACCGACGGCAGTGGCAAGGTTCCTGGAAATTCTTGATTGGGCGGGTTGTAAACCTAGTCAATTGATCGGGAAGAGAAAGAGGCAGGTAATGCTCGAGACCTCAGTTTCATGCCCAAACGAATCAAAGCAGCAACTGATGAATAACGTAGCAACGCACGCAGAGCAAACCTCGCGCGCTAAAGCGAGAATTTCCTTGATCGATGGGGTACGGATTGATTATGTTGACTCAAGTTGGTTGCTTATTAGGCCTTCAGGGACCGAACCCCTTGTTCGAATTACGGCGGAAGCCAGTCAGTTAACTAAAGCCAAAAAACTCCTAACGTACGCCCAACGCATGGCCGAGTGGAAGTAAGTAAATTCGGTTCAAGATGGAAGTCGTGTCTCGCTCACTACTCCTCGTGAGGCAACGTCTCTGTCGACTACTTCGCCGGGTCGAATCCATGCTCCGCAGCCAATTCTTCTGCCGGGATATATGGAAACGTTTACCCCAATCTGCGCATCATCCCCGATGATTGCTCCCAGACCGATTCGACCGCTATCAACCTCTTTGCCATCAATACGCATCTTCACGGTACCTTTGTCAAACCGAGTGTTCGCAGTAATAGCGCCAGCTCCAATTTCGCACCGACGACCGACAACACTGTCTCCCACGTAGGCCAAGTGGCCAATAGCGGTCTCATCCATGATAACACTGCTCTTGATTTCACATGCGAAACCCACGACCGCCCTCCTGCCAATATAGGAAAAATCTCGGACAAGGGAATTCGTTCCGACCCTCGCACCCTCGTCAACGTAGCTGCCTTTCACACTAGCGTTATCCATCACTACGGCATTCGGCCCAATAAAGTAAGGTTCTTCCAGCTTCGCCCCGGAAGCCACCGTTGCCGATGAATCAATATGCGTTCGATCTGCTGCAAAAACTCGTTTCATTAGGAACTGGTTTGCGCGGAGGTAATCCCACGGTCTTCCAATATCTATCCAATCAGACTCCCAGATCATGCCGTACGCCTTTGATCCAGATTTCATCATGTGAGACATGGTCGCCTCCAGATGCCGAATCTTTTTCAACGGCCCAAAAATCGAACTCTTGAACAGGTAAATGCTTGAGACAGCCAGATTGCTAGGGGCCTCTTTCAAAGGCGGCTTCTCGACTACATCCAAAATTCTATTGTTTTCCAGTAGTTTGACTACTCCGAAATGCGTCGGATCCTGCACTCTCGTCAACGCCACCGCAATGTCCGCATCATTTTCTAAGCCAACTCGCATGGTTCCACCAATTAGACCCGCGTCGGCAACAAAGTCTCCATCAACAACGAGAAAAGGCTCAGTACCCTGTAGCGGGCCTTCAGCTGCAAGAATCGCTTCGGCCTCGCCTGTGAGGATTTTTTGGTGAACATATGAGATGTTTACGCCGAACTTTGCGCCATCGCTGAGGTACTCCTTGACTTGTTCGGATTTGTGGCCAACGACTACGACCAGTTGCTTGATCTCAAGTTTCGCAAGATCGTTGATTATGTATTCGATTATCGGTTTTCCTATGATTGGAACGAGCACTTTTGGGCAGTTCTCGGTCGTTGGAAGGAGTCTTTCTCCTTTGCCAGCGGCGAGGATTAACGCTTTCATCGCTAGACTCTCACGTTTACTTGGCGTATTGGCCTCCAAAGCACCTTATACTTATCCGTCTGTTCATTTTCACTCTGCTAAGATTCCTGGTTTCTTACTCAGTGACCAGATTGTTCAACATTAAGCGTCGACTAATCCCGGCTCACAACGCCCGTTAAGCGTGGGCACAACAATTAGCGCTTTAAACCAGTGGAATCAAGGCTACTTCGCAGCAAAGAGTTGTGGGCCAAGTATGAGTTTTGATGTTCTCTCTTTCCTGGCAGGAATAGTAGCAGGCGGAATTACAGGAGCCCTTGCCATGGTTCTTCACAAGCTTGAACAAACGGCTGACCTTCAAGAACGCTTGCGACAAGTGACGCAACAAGTGGATAGAATGAGGCGGACGTCCCCTGACTCAGCCCAGAACCAGAGCGCAGAGACAGCACAGTTAAGGAAAGAGTTGGATGAAATACACGAAGAAATCAGACGGATGTACAAGCGCTCTACGCGCTAGGCGGTTACACTTTCAGCTGCGGGAGCGCTTTCGGCAGCTTTAGCCTGCTCCATCAACTGCGCCGGGGTAGCCATTACTCCTTCTGGAATGGACAAGAGTTTTGATTTTCTTACTCCCACATGTCTCAGTGGAGCAATCTTCTTGGCAAGGTTGTAGATGTCGGAACCAAGTTTGCCGAGGACGACTTCTTGTGCCAGCTGATCGTAAGTGAGCGTACTCGCCTTTTCCTCGACAATTTGACTCATTACGTGCCGAACTCCATGTTCCTGTGATGCGTTAATCCTGTCCCTGGTGAATGCGACGATGGATATGCGAGTTGAGAATTGGTCCCTGGTTGTTGCGTTGAATATGCCATCCATCCGTGTACTGCCTCGCCTTACGAGGCTGCGTAGGTAATCTGTTGCATACTCGTGTGATTTCAGAATGGTTTCCGCCCTATGCTCCTTGAGGTTGACGACGAGGAAGTAGAGTTTGATTGATTGGTGTGCGAAGTCGTTTGTTATGTCGTAAAGAGTAGTTTCAACTACTCGACCAACTACGTTGGCAGGGGTTTCGCAGGGTATGCTTGCTACAACATTTTCTCCGAAGTAGGTTGGGCTGTAGATATCGTACCATTCCTTTAGTCTCCACTTGTCTCTGACTTTTCTTGTGGCTTTTGACACTGCGCTTTTACCTTGCTTCGGAATTTAGCACCGTACCATCCGTGCGCTATTTAAGTCGTTATCAGCCGCAGCGCTCCATGATTATTGAATGGAAAGCCTAGCCAGTGAGGATTCAGCGGCATGCAGGCAGCGAAACACATCCTGAATCGTCGCCTGCAGTGATTCAATTCTTTTGCATCTCTCAACCCGAACATGAAGAACGGGGCCAGTAGCACGACTCACGATTCGAATTTCCCCATTTGGTATTATGTTATCTGGAGAAAGCGCTTTGACAACGCTGTTTGCGAAGGCATGCGACGTGTAGCGGATGGTAATCTCGGCCTCAAACATTTTCCTTCAACTGCGAGAGAAGAACTTGATCAAGCTCCTGGAGGAATGGTGTCGGATCTTCAACCTTGATGTGTGCGCCGGCTGCAACATTATGTCCGCCTCCGAAGCCAGAATATTTCTTTGCAGTGATGTTGAGAGCCGCGCCTAGATCCATCCCCCTTTTGAGAAGTTTGGGAGGTGCACGCGCAGACAGTTTGATGCCTCCGTTTTTCGATTTGGTCAAGACGATGATAGCGTTGTCTACGGACAGGTTGCCGGCTGACGAGATTATGGACGAGAACGAGCCCGTCATACTCTCCTGAATCTGATTCTCTCCCCGAATTGCCCAAATCACCTTGAACTTCTGAATCGCGTCCGGAGATTTTGTCAACCACTCAACATAGCCAGCGAGTGTTTTCCTATAAATGGCAACGACTTCGTTAGCTTCCTCAAGCGCTGTTTTTCTGTCACCCAAGCCCACTCCGACTCCGACCGAAGGCTTGTCCGTTCTTCCGCAGGCGTTCAGTAGGGCCGAGAATTCCCTCGCATCCCTGGTTGGACCTCCTGTCGGTTCGTTGACGAATGTGTATACTGTGCCGACTAAGTTGAGGACAACGCTTGATGGAAAGCCTTGCCCTGCGAGGTAGGCCATGATCGCGTTGAGGAGTTTCTGTTTCTCGTCTTGAGATAGGTCGCTTACCGTCCGGAATCTATCTCCATCTTTTATTGGAATGCCGGCCGTGGAGAGTAAGGTTAGGCAATTGTCTTCCCGGCCACTAAGATTTGGTAAGTACGGGGATGTTGTGTAAGCTAGTGAGCGGAAGATTGGCCTAGTCTCTCTTCCGTAAATGACTAGGTCTGAGTCAACTTTTGCACTGCCTGAAGATACGGCATCGTTCACTAAAACCTCGTTGAAGCCTGCTAGCGTCCTCTTGTCGTTCTTGTCTTGCATGTCACCGAGGGCGCCGACAATTCCGAGAGTGCTGAGGTCCTTGTTGGTCTCGGCGACGGCGCGTGAGACTAGGTAACAGACTCCCGCTGCACTGATTTGAGTTGCACCATCGATGCCGAACTGGTGTGGGTTCATTTGAGTTATCTTTTCAGTCGCTTGTCCATCGGGGGGATGGTGATCTAAGATGATGGCTTTCTTGCAGTCTAGCTTACTATCGATTAGTTCCAAGTATCCGCTCCCAATATCCGCGAAGATTACAACGTCTGGTTTGCCAGCGGATATTTGGTCTATCACGTCGTCACGTAATTCTTCAACTACTCTAACTTTGAATCGAGCATATGCCCTAGCAAGCGTTGAGCCCATGATGCTCGCAGAGGATAGGCCGTCTGAGTCGTTGTGGGAGATAACTGTGAATAGGGAGTCTTCTTCGAGATTCTTTTTGATTATTTCTGCAGCTACATTCGCGCGCTCAAGGAAAGCGTCACGTTGTCCGTCCGCGGGCATTCACTATGCCACTGACGCTACAACGTGTTTGTATTCCCATTCAGGTTTAAGCTGCCCAGTCCCATGGTAGTATTTTACGAGCCTGTGAATCTTCGATTCAATCATTGCCAGCGAACGTTTGTTGACGTGGTCTTTTCGGTTCTTGTCAAGGTGACGTCTCAAGTCGTCTGCTTTCTTTACGAGCGCTCCTAGATCCTCGGGTACTGACCCGGCTTGTTGAGCGCCAGCCAGTATCTCATGTATTGTTCTTCCAGTAATGGATTTGACTAATGGTACGCCGTACCGGTCTCGCATAAGCATACCAATCGTACTAGCAGTGTTTCCCTCTCTAGCCAGTTTCAACACCAGGCTCTCTACCTCTTCAGAGGTATACTTGACCCAAGATGGTGTCTTCTTGGAAATGGGGCGGGTTGAGCCAGATCTACCGCGCTTGCTCGTGTACAGTCTAGCCGTCGATGCGCACACTCCGTCTTTGAAATTCGCCCGTAACGTTCTGCATGCGGTTATTTAACTTGTCCAACCGTCATCAACCGCCATGGCTCATGAACCAGCGAAAGAACTTCATGAATGCCTTCGACCTATGTGAGAAGCGATTCTTCTCGGTTACACTTAGCTCAGCAAACGTTTCGCGGGAACCGAGCGGAATGAAAATGGGGTCGAAACCGAAACCGCCTTTGCCCCTCGCTTTTCGGCTGATAGTTCCGTTGACAATACCAGAGAAGCATCTGACTTGGTTTCCGGGACTAGAGTAAGCAACGACCGCCTGAAAGTGAGCCCTTCGTCTTTTGGCTTGCTCCATGAGTCTTAGGATTCCTCCCCAGCCAAGAGTCGTGTAGACGTATGAGGAGTATGGGCCTGGAAAGCCTTCAAGTGCGTCTATGAAAAGACCAGCGTCTTCAGCAACAACTGCTCGCCTGGTTACGCCGGACGCGTCCCTAGCTGCGTAAGACGCGATGTCTTCTAACTTGCTGGATTGTATCTCAAGTTTATTGAATTTGAGTTGTTTAAGCCGAATTCCGAAGACTTCGGCAACCTTGGCTGCTTCCGCATACTTTCCTTTGTTGCCGGTCGCAAAGTAAACTACCCTCTTAGCCCCTGTCAAAATACCTTCCTCGCCGTTCGATCTCACGCATTTTATCTTCAGCCTCTTTTCCAACCTTCCTTCCCGCCTCCGCTGTGTACCCTTTCAGGAATGCTGAGAAAATCTCTGCATGAAACTTGATGTGTGTGCTCTTCATGGCACGGTTGAGTAAGAGTAAGTCCACACCTCTATCCTCCATTTCCTTCGAGAAACCTCCTAGCCCGAAATCTATCAGGAATAGTTTCCCATGGAGCGAAACGACGTTTGAAATAGTCATATCACCGTGCACTATTCCGCCAACGTGCATTTTCGCCAGCAGCCTTCCTAGAAGATGACAGCGTTCCTCCCTATCCTTGGCTGACAGACCTGCCAACTCTTCTTTGAGTGTGGGGCCGTTCAAGTATTCCATTAGGAATGTGGAAGCTTCTGGGTCAATGTGATAGATCGTGGGCACGGGCACTCCTAGTTTCCTTACCTCATGCATTAGCGTAGCTTCATGCACAGTCCTAGATCGTCTGATGGTTTCATCTAACTCGGCTACGCGATACGGCTTTGGGACTCGTTTCTTTCGGACGCAGAGTTCGCCAAGCCATCGCTCTAGGTAAATTTCCGCCTCGGCGCCTTTGTAAATCATTCTAGGAAGGTTCGTTTCTCCAACTAATTCTTGCATCCTCTAGCCTCCACCTAGGTTTCACTCGGGCCTCAGCAGGCGGTATGGCTTCGTGAGCGCATAGCGCTAGCATGCCGGTCCAGGCAATTTGCGCGCCGCAATCGCCGGTGTACGCCTGGGCAACAACATGGCATTTTGCCTCGTGAAGGTTCGCAACGTCAGTTAGTTTGCTTTGTAGGGTCTTGTTGGCAGCAACCCCGCCGGTTAGTAGGATTTCGTGTTTGCGAGTGTAAGCCAAACTGCGTTCAACTGCCTCCGCGAGCATGGCGCAGGACACTTCCTGCATTGAATAACAAACGTCTTCGAGGATAGCTCCCGATTTCAGTCGGGCTAGTGAGGCTGTGAGGAGGCCTGAGTATGATACGTCGTTTCCCTTCACAACGTAAGGCAACGATACGAAATGCGTTGACTTTTCGGCGAGCCTTTCGATCTGTGGACCAGCTGGGGAAGGTAGGTGAATCTCCCTTGCGAACATGTCGTAGAGGTTGCCTAATGTGATGTCCTCAGTTTCCCCGAAGATTCGCCAATGGCCTCCTGAGAAAGCCGCTATCGCCGTGTGCCCTCCTGAGACGAGAACTACGAGTGGATCCTGTGCTCCGGTGGTGAGGCTACCGATCTCTATATGCCCAATCGCATGATTCACTGAAAGCAACGGTATTTGAAAGTATGATGCGATGGATCGTGCGATCGTCGCCCCAACCCTAAGACACGGCCCCAACCCCGGGCCTAAAGCAACTGCAACTCCATCCAGTTGCGAAGCCCTTATTCCCGCCTTGGTTAGCGATTCAGCAACCACCTTGGCGGCTACCTCGCTATGGTGCTCCGCCGCTTCCCGTGGATGTATCCCCGTTCCCGGAGCTGAACGGTAAATGTCACGAACGTCAGAGAGAATCTGGCCTTTGTAGGTAACAACACTAGCCCCGAAGGTATGAGCTGTCGATTCGATTCCGAGACAGTACATATTCGCATCCGTCAAAGACTCACGACCGTTAAGCGACGTCAGTGTTGCATGCTCTCAGCTTTCGCCAGCCGTACAAGGCCTAGTGTCAAGTGCTCATTCTCAAGCTGGTACTCAGCAATGTGGCTTTGGACTGGGGGTTTGATGGATTTCAATTCCATTGCTAGGGTTTCTGACTTAATTTCTGCAGCGTGTTTCCCCATCACTCTTGTCAGGTTGGGGCCCGCTTGGTAATAGATTTCTATTTCATCTGCTATATCGAAGCCTGCTTCCTTTCTTTGGTTCTGAACTCGTCTGATTATGTCGCGGGCTAGGCCTTCGTCTTTCAGGTCCTCAGTAAGTGTCGTGGTGATTCCGACGAGCAGCCCTTCCACTTCGGCTATCTCGAATCCGGACTTGGGTTTGGTGGTTATGTCAACGTCTTCTTTGGTCAGCTCTACAGTTTTGCCTTGAAGGTTTAGGGTGACGCTCGGTTGAGTTTGGAGGGAGCGTGCAAGCGTGGATTGGTCCATTGAATTTGTGGCCGCGCGAACCTGTGGAAACAGTTTACCATATTTGGCTCCAAGCTGGGGATGCAGAGATACCTGGTAACCTGCAACTTTCTCGCGCTCTTCCTCTAGGTCGACTGTCTTAACGTTCAGTTCTTCTTTCAACAGTTCTAGCATTGAGGTTAGGTGATCTAGTTTGGTTCGTTCAGCAACAACAATGACTGTTTGTAATGGTTGTCGCACTTTGATCCCAGAAGTGTTTCGGGCTGCGTGGCCCAGGTTGCAGACGTCTAACGCGAGATCCATTGCCTGCTCGAGGCCCTGGTCGATCAGTGCTGGGTTTGGAGTTGGCCAATTGTTGTGGTGAACGCTTGAGGGTGCTTTGGGGTTGACGTTTCGTACGAGGTTTTGGTAGATTTCCTCTGTGGCAAACGGTATGAATGGGGCAAGTAGCTCGACTAGATTGACGAGGACAGTGTAAAGAGTCGAGTAGGCCGCTTCCTTGTCGGTGTCAGCTTCACTCCTCCAAAATCTGCGCCTAGAGCGTCTCACATACCATTTGGACAGGTCGTCCACGAATTCTTCGAGTAGTACGCATGCATCCTCTGCGTTGTAGTTCTGCATATGCTCAGTGACGGCAGTGATCAAAGTCTGTAGCTTGGATAGGACCCACCGATCCAGTGGAGAACGTTTCGCGTCCACATCACGTGGCGTCCAATGGTCGAGGCTAGCGTAGGTTACGAAGAATGAGTAAACGTTCCACAGGGGCAGCAGGAATCGTCGCTTAACATCGTCGGCTAGCTTGTATCCGAAACGCATATTCGGCTCCACCTTCGCTGCAGCGTACATCCAACGTATCGTGTCAGCACCAATCTTTTCGGCCGCATCGTCGAACCAGATGGCTGTACCAAGGGACTTGTGCATCTCACGCCCATCTTCTGCTAGAACATTCCCATGACCGAAACACACGCGGCATGGTTCACGCCTCTCAATAACCGTGCTCATGGCGAGAAGGGAATAGAACCAATTCCTGAATTGCCCTGGCAAGGCTTCGCAGATGAAGTCTGCAGGGAACCATTCATCCCAGTAGGCGCGGTTGGTGAAGTACCCCATCGTGGAATAAGCAACAATGCCAGCATCTAACCATGGGTTACCAACGTCAGCAATACGGGATAGAACCTCGCCGCACTTGCTGCATCGTATCTTAACCTCATCTACCCAAGGCCTGTGTGGGGAATGGCCGTCGAACCGGTCCCAGCCCTCGACCGCCTTCTCTTTGAGCTCCTCTTTTCCGCCTATGACTTCGAAATGGTTGCACTTGCGGCATTCCCAAATTGGTAACGCCAGACCCCAGTATCTTTTCTTGGATATCATCCAATCGCTCATGTTACGGAGCCAATCGAGCTCCATCGACATTCCGAACTCTGGGATCCACCGAATCCTCTTCGTCACATCCATGATCTGATAGCGAAGGTAACGATCCTTGTCAGCCTCATTTACCTCCTCCAAGGGTACGTCGAGTTTCTTTCCCATGGAGATGAACCATTCATCGACTAGACGGAAGATGAGTTCGCTTCCACATCGCCAACAGACTGGGTAGCGATGCTTGTAATTCTCCACTTTGAAGAGAAGACCTTTCGTTTTGAGCTCACTGAAGACGAAATCAGCCGTTCCGTAAACGTGCATTCCTGTGAACTTGCCGAAGTTCTCGATGAAGACTCCGTACTCATTTAGTGGGGAGAGGCTGGGAAGTTGAAACTCATGTCCAAGTTCGAAGTCTTCTTTTCCGCAGCCGGGGGCTATGTGAACGATTCCAGTGCCATCTGTCTCGCTCACTTCCGACCAGGGTATTACGATATGCTTTGCATCTGCCCCTGCTGTCTTTACTGCAGGCAGTTCATCGAATGGCCCATCAAAGACGAAGTTGAGTAAGTCGTCTCCAGTCATCTGTTGCTCTATGCTGGCCTCGCTTATGTTGTATCTTACGAGTGCCGCCTTTGCGAGGTAGAGAGCATCGCCCTCATACTGTGCCTTCACGTAGACTAGGTCCGGGTTCACGGCAGCTGCCACATTTGATGTCAAGGTCCATGGGGTCGTTGTCCATACGAGGAGGAATTCTCCGGGCCGGTCTTTGAGTGGGAATTTCACTGTGACTGCTGGATGAACTAGTTCCTGATATCCCTCAGTGGCTATCTCGTGCTCTGAGAGTGCTGTAGAACAACGTGGGCACCAGGGCATTACGTCAGTTCCTTTGTATATCCACCCGCGCTCGTTGCACTTTTTGAGGAAGGCCCAAATTGAGTAGTTGTTGCTATCGGACAATGTGAAATAGGATCCGCCAAGCGGCAGGCTTCCCAATTGGCCGACTATCTGTTCGGCGGTTCCCGTGACCGCATGTCCAGTTGTTCCATCGTAGGTAGTCTGCGTAGGCTCGTCTAATGCTTTAGCAAGGCGCCTCAGTTCGTCAGGGTCATCCCAATCCATCCAGTTGCCTAGCCGAATTGACTGCTCAGTTTGTATGGCGGCAAAGTTGAGTGCCCGCTGCTTGCATCGCTTAACGAAATCTGCAACGCCGTAGCTCTCGATTTCACGCTTCGTCTTAAACCCAAGCTCTTTCTCTACCTCAACCTCTACCCAGAGGCCCTGGCAATCAAAGCCGTTTTGATAGCGAAGCTGCCTACCCTGCATCGCCCTAAAACGATTGAAAAGGTCCTTGTACATGCGCGCCCGGGCGTGGTGGAGTCCCATCGGATTGTTCGCGGTGATTGGTCCGTCTAGAAAGGACCAAGGTTTAGCGTTAGAGTTGAGGCTTCGACGTTTCTCAAAAGCCTCAGTCTCCCGCCAAAATCGGAGGATGCGAAGCTCCATTTCGGCGAAATTAGGGTTCGTCTCGACTTTTTGAAACATTAGAACTCACTCACTATTGTTCGGTTTGGTTTTCTCGGTTTCATGTCTCTGACTGAGTAAGTTGTAACAGGAGCCGGGAAACCAATCATTTCGGGACACTTGAGATGCGAATGGTCTGAGAATTCAAGCGATGATTTGGTAGCCACCCATTTCTGCGTCCCGATTCCGAATCAATCTACGATCGGCCTGGCCAATATTAGGCTTTTCCACTAGTGATAATCCGCGCGGCCTGATGTGTAAGCACGCGTGTTAGTCGGTCGAGGTTCAACTATGCCAATCGAAATTCCCCGATAGAAGTAGGACTAAGCTTCCAGTCTCTAGAGTGGGACTTCGATGAATAGTCGCTCCAAGAGTTCTTTGTACCGATTGCGTATCGTGACTTCAGTCACGTTTGCGATCTCAGCTATCTCTCGCTGGGTCTTTCTTTCGTTTGTTAGGACGGTGGCTATGTAGGTTGCCGCGGCTGCGATTCCGGTTGGTCCCCTGCCGCTCGTTAATTTCATCTCTTTCGCGATCTCTAGGATTCTAATCGCGATCGCTTCTGCCTTTCCTGATATGACGAGTTTGTTGCTGAACCGTGCGGCGTAGTTTCGACTGGTTGAGGGTGGAACAAAGGCTTCGAGTTCGCGTACCATGAAGCGGTAGCTGCGGCCGATATCCTTCTTGTTCAAACTGGATGATACGGCTATTTCGTCTAGGGTGCGAGGTACGCCGCATTGCCTACAACTCATATAGATCGCCGCAGCTGTCACGTTATGAATGGACCGACCTCGAATGAGGCGTTTCTTTATTGCACGCCGGTAAATCACGGAAGCCGTTTCGAGAATATTCTTGGGTACATTGAGGGAGGATGCGAGTTTGCTTAATTCCGATAATGCCACGGATAGGTTGCGTTCCGTGGCGTCTGAAACTCGAACCCTGCTTTGCCATTTGCGGAGTTTGTAGAGGTCTAATCGTTGGGTTGCCGTTGCGCGTTTGCCCAGCACTCGACGGTCGCGCCAATCGATGATCGTGGACAAGCCCTTGTCGTGAATCGTGTAGGTTAGAGGTGAACCAACGCGGGATCGTTTGGCTCGTTGCTCGTCGTCGAAGGCTCTCCACTCGGGCCTAGCGTCTGCGAGTTTTTCTGCGACGACGCAGCCGCAGCCCATGCAGACGATCTCTGCGGCCTCGTAGTCGCGCATTAGTTTGGGGCCGCCGCATTCGGGGCACGTTCGAATTTTAGTGGCGGACTGCAGAGTCTCGCCTAGTTCAGCTTCGGATTCTTCCGACACTCTCTCATCTACTATGGTTTAATCTAATCTAGTGAGTAGGCAATTCGGCCGACGTACTTGGATGGCGAGGGGGTTGTCGGTCTGATTGAGATGTAGGGTGTGGCTATTGGCCCGAAAAGGTCTTGCACTCTGCCAATTTCCTTTAGCTTGCTATCACAAGTTCGGGTTCCAAGTTTTACGAAACGGGATTCGTCGCATTTGACTATGAGGCTGCGGGTGATTGATACGTGGAGAATCTTGCCGAGCCTCCGCAAACTTTCTTCTTCACTCCCGCCCTGCGCCGACCGTCAACTGGCTGCAGCATATTTAAACGTACATCTCAGAGTCAACCATTTCAAGTTAGAATAGAATTATTGCATGAAATATTAGCATAACAATTGGCATGTTTTGCTCCTCGTATTTCTAGCAAAGAGAAGTGACAAGATGCGTGTTGCCATAATGTGTGGCGTGAAAATGTTCAGGGAATTATAGATTTTGGAATAAGTATCACATAACCCTGAACGTTTTTTACGAGGGCGAATTCAGTCTACGAATCAAATGGTAGCTAGGACCAGATGATAAAAGGCGTCGTCCTTACAAACTTCATGTCCTACGAAAACTCGTACGTCCCACTAGAACCTGGGCTGAACCTCATCTGTGGACCGAATGGCGCCGGCAAATCATCAATCCTCCTAGCTATCTCCGTAGTCCTCGGGCAGGCTTACACGGAACGATCCAAACGCCTAAGCGACCTAATCAAATGGGGAACCGACGAGGCCAGAATCACTCTAATTCTCGACAACACCGGAGAGAAGAAACCCTTCCCCAACTACCACACAGACCTGGTCACAATCACACGAGTCATCAAGGGCAATGGCACTTACTACTACCTCCTCCAAAACAAACCTGCACCCAAATCCTCCGTAACCGACGTACTCCACTCCATGGGCCTCAACCCAGACAACATCCTAGTCATCATGCACCAGTTCATGGTGGGAAGGTTCGCTGCCGTTAGCCCCCAGGACAAACTAAAGATGCTTGAGGAAGCGGTGGGTTTCCAATCCTACCGTGAAGAAGTCCAAGACGCGAGAAAACGTCTCGAAAGCGTGCAAAGCGAGGAACAATCTCTCGTCCAAGTTCTCGAGTCAACGAAGGAGACGCATGATTACTGGAAGCGGGAATACGATCGTTTCCTTCAGAAGCGACAGCTTGAAAGTAAACTGGACACGTTGAAACGTGAACTCCTCTGGAGTAGGATCCAGAAGAAGAAAGATGCTTTGGCCCACATTGAGGCCAGAATAGAGTCGAAGACACGAGCCCTACAGTCAATTGACAATAAAATCCAGGAGTTAGCTGAATCAAAGAAGAAACGGCAAGCAAAGTACGACGAATTGAACTTAGGCCGAGTGCAGCTAGAGGACCAACGAGTCGAATTAACGAAATCAGTCACCACACATGAGTTGAACATAGTGTGGTCTACGAACCTACTCCACAACTTCGAAAACCCTGGGATAGAGTTGCAGAGTCTGGAACCAAAGCCGGAGCATGAAATACTCGAAAAACTGAAACTTTCGTGGAGAACGACAGCCGAGGAATCCGAGAGAAAACTGAGTCGAGATAAAGAGAGGGTTGCGGCTTTGGCTGATAAGATTGCGGATGCTAGCGGCCACCTTGAGGACGCACTTACACGCCTCATAGACACGAACGTAGAGTACGAGGTCTCTGGGTTCAAGCGAAAGTTACTCACCGAGGAAGTTGCGGATCTCCAAGCTCAAATTAGATTGGCGAAAGAGGAACTTGACCCGATGATTGCTGCCGGAGAGAAGGAAGGGGCTCCGGTAGAGGCGTCGCGTAAGATTTTCGACATTATGCTAGAGATCGGAGCCGTGGAGGAGCAGATCAAACCCCTGGCAGCATTATCCGAGGACGTGGAGAAAATGTACTCCTCTTACGCTAAAGTTTACGAGGATTTGAAGAAGAAGACGGAGCAAGTAGCCGCAAGCCGACAAGAGGTGCTTTCGGAGCTGGATAAGCGGCTCTCACGTTGGCGTGATGTCCTCACGAACTTCTTCGAAAAACTTACAGCCCGTTATGGTGAAATCCTAGTGACCGTCGGAGCGACCGGGTCAATCCGCCTCATCTCCTCACGGGACATTGAAAAGTGTGGACTCGAAATTCTGGTCGGATTCAAAGGCAATAAGCCAACTCCTCTGGATGCTTTCACGCAAAGTGGCGGAGAACGGAGCATTGCTATGATGGCTTTCCTACTCGGCTTACAGCAACACATCACTTCTCCGTTCAGGGCTATTGATGAGTTTGATGTTCACATGGACCCGAAGAACCGCGAATCCGTTACCCAGCTGATAATGTCCAGTGCAGCCTCAATGAAAGATGGACAATATGTTGCAATTACACCTGGTCAGGTCAACGTGACAGACAATAGCCATGTCGTAGTCGTGCAAAACATAGGCGGCACATCCCTAGTTAGCGAGCTGAAACAACCTTGACGGAAACCCCTGAAAAGCCGAAGACCGGACGAAACCTGCTCGCTGCTGGCCGCAGGGAGCTGAAGGAAGTAATTGAGACCTGTGACGCTATTGAGGAGCGAAAGTTCAACCCGTTCTTCCTTGACGTTAACCTTGGCGTTGAAACGTTACGCCAATACTTTCCGCATTGGGAGGGCTTCCAAGATCACTGCCTAGACGCCCACGCCCTCAACAGGCTTTCAGAAGTTGTCCGCCTCCAGAACACTCAACTGAAATTCCAATCCACCGCCCTCTACGCTGAGCCAGCGTTCGTGGCGAAGAAGATTGAGCGTATGAGCGAAAAACGGCTGGCCGAAGTCTTTCTGCAGAGCTGGCACCCCCTCACCGAACTTGAACAGTTGACGCAGGAAACGGTCTCTGCAAGCCTGGACTACTGGAACCTCCTACTCCCCATACAAGAACGTTGGAAGCGGCGAGAATTTGTGCGGGGAAAGAATCCTGAGAGCACAGATGAGACGGCTCTCGACGGATTGGGCATTCACGGAAAAGAATTTGCTGAACAGATGACCGGGCTTTGGAAAGAGCTGCAGGAACTCTACGGAACCGAGCAAAGACCGGTTGAGTATTGGAGTTTCGTGAAGCGAGAGCATCATCAGGATACTGTTCAGAGGGCTTACTTCGTCAGCTTTCTTGTAACGTACGGTTACGCGAAATTGCAGACTGAGGGTGAGATGATGACGCTCACGCCAAATGATCAACCCTCAAACAAACCCACTGAGGGAGGAATCAGCTTCCCCATCCCCATACCAATACCGAAGGAGAACTGACATCTTGGAACAAGTATCACCGGCTGAAACAGGAGAGGAAACAAAGAGCTTCTACGCGGACAAGCTCAAGCGCGCCACACACCTCCTCCTCTTCCGCCGCGGCAAAATGCCTGGGGCGAAGGAGTGGGAGCTGAAGGAGAAGGTGGGAAAGAACTACAAACAGGTGCTTGAGCAACTGAACCAGATGCTGGGCGAATTAGACCTCGAAGTGAAGAAGATCACGGAGCCGATGACCGGAGATTTTGCAGGGGAGGGCAAGACTTTGGAAGAGGAGGAAGCGCGGTACTACGTGACCCTAAAGGGTACACTAGGGTTGAAGGAGGCAAAGTTGATTGGATGGAGAATTGACAACCTAGCAGCGCTGGGTGGCGCGATCGCGTACCTCGTCGCGAAACAGGGGAAGGCTCCGCGTGAGGATGTGGAGAAGGTTTTAGCTCACAAATTTGGGCGATGGAAGGCCACTACGCTCGTTGACATTTTCCTGAGGACGGGGTACTTGGAAGAGGATGACGCTGGTGTGATGGCATTGGGGTGGCGGACGAGATCGGAAGTTGACCTTCGCGCCCTTATGACGAAGATGGCGGAGACGAAGCTTTAGCGGGCTTCGAATCAGTGTTTACGGTTTGCTTCAGAAATTCGTTTGGGTACTTTTTCTTTGAAACGAATGTTTTGACGTTTCCCCGTTTCACGTGCCCAGATAAAGCGAGAAGTTGCTCACGTATGGCGTAATGGTCGTGCACTTTGCTTCTGCCGAGAACCGTGAGTACTTGGCCGAGGAAGAAGGTTGGGAGCCTGTGCTTGTTGCACATTGGGCATGTGCAGTGTAAGCTGGCACCGTACTGCTTGTTCCATTCTTTCCGTTTGAAGACGCCCCAGTTTGTGGAATCGAACATGTTGATCTTGTCCTTGGTGAGTGGGACGGGGGGTGGCGGGACAACCCAGCGATTGTAACTATCAACCCCGAATAGTGGCAGCATCATGCCCTCTGAGCAAGGGAGGAGGGAGTGAGCGAACCGGATTTTCGGGGGAACTTGAAATGCGTGAACCCAAAGCTCAGGTTTCTTCTTCTTAGCCTCCTCAACTGAACGTAAGGCTTGATAGTAGAAGCCTCCCCGCATGTCGAAGCCGAGTGCCTTGATGTCCCGCTTTAGCAGAGGTTTTAGGGTCTTATCGAATTCGTCGCGAGTTTCAGCAGGTGTTAGCACGGGCATGAGTGGCTTGTCTATACCTCGATTACTCATCCACCTTTCCGCGAACCTGTAGAGGGCAAGAAAGTCGGCAGGGGACACGCCAGGAGTTTGTTGGACGGTTATGACGTCCATATCCGCGAAGTATTGTAGGTCGAGCGCGGTACGTAGATCGCTTGACTCAGTGATCGCTGCCTCACCCTTCAACACAAAAAAGAGCAAGCTCAATGCATCCTCATGCACCGAGGTCTCTCTCGCTAAGCGTCGGGCGAACTCTTTGAGGAAATCTTCCTCCTTCAGAATACGTTTCAACGTCTCAGGGTAAATCAACTTGCCAGCAATGACTACCTCTGTTGGGAACTCCTCTTTCAGCCCAACCACTCTTGTGGCGTTCAGCTCAGTGGTGGTTGCGAACTTGTTGGGTACGGGAACTTTCGCGTTCGAGTAGGTGAGAAGGCCGCTAATGGTTCCTGTCTCATCGTCAACCTCTATGCTCTTTTTCTCGAGTTCAGGCATGAAAAACCCTTGCCAAGCAGCCTCCTGTACGGGTGTGGGCTGAGATTAAAACTGGCTGGGTGTTCTAGATTGGCTTACTCCTTGACGGTAATCTCGATTAGGAGTTTCTCTGGTTGGGAGGCAATTGTCATGGAGGTGATGGAGTAATCCTCCTGCAGCCGTAGGAGTCTATTGATTATTCTCACCTTGTCTGTGGGCAAGGGTTGGACTTTTACTTCCTCTGTTTCCGTGAGGCAGGTGGGGCAGATCCAGTAACTCTTTTTCAGCAATGTTCCGGGCTCTTCTGGGTTATCCTTGTACCGGACCTTATGGCAAACCTGTAGCTCAGTTTCTTCGCACTTCTCGCAATACCTCTCCGCAGAGATTTGGATGTGTTTACCGCCGTTCGTTATCATCCTAGCCCACAATAGAGCCGCGTCTGTGTTGGTTATAGGTCCGAGAGTAGAAACAAAGTACTTTCAGACTGGCCATCAACCTATGCAGGAACGTTCTGGTTTCTGTATCTCGGTCAATTAGTTTCTGGCGCGTGCATGAAACCCTTAATTAGCTCTCTTCTTATGGCTACGCGGATTTCGCGCGGATTCTGAAGGCATTTGTTTTGAGCGAAGAAGCAGAGCTACCACCGCAAGTACAGGAACAACTAGTACGCTTACAACAGCTCCAACAGACCCTCCAGTCTGTTTCCGGTCAGAAGCAACAGTTGGAACTGGAACTGAATGAGACTGATAAGGCGTTGGCGGAGTTGGAGAAATCAACCGACGAAACGCCCGTGTACAAGAGCGTTGGAAGCATACTCGTCAAGTCTAACAGGCAGACGCTGCTCGGCGAGTTGAAAGAGCGTAAGGAGCTTCTGACAACGAGGGTGACTGTTCTCGGCAAGCAGGAGGATCGCACAAAGGAGCGTTTGAAGGAAGTTCAAGAGAAACTCCAAGAACGCCTGCAAGGCGCCAGAACAACTGCCTCGCCATAGACAAAGAGATAGCGTCACAGGCGAACCCACGCGCGCAGTTGAGGACAGCTGTAATGGGTATTGAGTTAAGGCGCAAGCCAACCGAAGAAGAAATTGAAGAGATCTGTGTGGCAGCGCAGGAAGCTGCTAGAGGACATTTACTGTCTAAGGTTTCTCTGAAGCGGGTGAGTGATCTAGACGTGACTGTGGAAGCTGAGGGGGATAAGCCTCTTGTGCTTTACGTTGACGTTGCTGTCGAGTTGGAGAGCGGTGACGAAGATCTAGGTCCGTTACTGGATGAGGCAACTGAGATTGCTTTTTCGGCCGCTGAAGCTAAAACGAGGGAGCTGAACCTTTGCGTGGATACTCCCGCCTAGTCAAGACCCTCCGTAAAGCCGAAACGATCCTAATCCTAGGCCACCAGAACGCTGACCCAGACGCTGTCTGCTCAGCCTACGCCTTCATGCTTCTCGCCAAGCGCATCAACCGGAAATTGAAGCTGCAATTTGCCTCCCCTGAGGGCGTCAGCAAACTCTCAAAACAGGTTCTGGAAGTTGTTCCACTCGAAATAACACGAGACCCGGATCCGTCTAAAGCCGACGTCATCATAACGGTCGATACCAACACACTCCAGCAACTCGGCGACCTGAAAGACTCAGTTATCCAAGCCAAAAAATCGTTAGTGATGATAGACCATCATGCCCCACACGAGGACAACACCAAGACCGCCACATTCGTAATCTGCGACGAGAACTCGACATCGACCTGTGAGATGATACTGGACATGTACTTGAGGCTTGGATTCACACCAAACCGGTTAGCTAGCCAGGCGCTTTTCACAGGTTTGATCGTGGAGACTGGACACATGACGATCGCTAATGGCCGTACCTTCAAAGCCGCTGCCAAGCTCGTGGAATTTGGGGCCGACCCTCAAGCGGCACTCTCACTAACCCGCTCAACTATGGATGAATCCGAGAGGATCGCACGTTTGAAGTCTGCGCAGAGACTCAGATTGGAGCGAATCGACAAATGGGTCGTGGCGCTTTCAGAGCTTGGCTCGTATCACGCATCGGCCGCTAGGGCTCTGATCCAGCTGGGTGCACAATTAGCTATCGTGGCCGGTAAGAGGGAGGAGGAGCTGACGATTAGCCTTCGGTCAACTCGTGACTTCAACCTTGGGACGGGAATGCACCTTGGAACAGACCTTGCGAACCCT
>DATIYC010000146.1:0-4689 GCA_035517955.1 Candidatus Acidiferrales bacterium
CCACGTTGGAATGTATGGAAAGGACACGAAATGATGACAGAAAATGGACCAGGGATAATGTTCTCCCATTTCCAGTAGTGTCGGAGTTCCACAGATATGTCCTAGTGTAGCAAGCTCTGGAGTTAGCTTCTTCTAACCCCATGCCAGCGCCGTGAAGCAAAGCAAATGCACTCATCGAGTTCTCCTTCGGCCCCATGACCAAGCGGGTTTCACCTATTGGTTTTTCCAAGAAAGTATACCGGGCGGGCAAACTTTCGCTTGAGTTCCACCAACCGTACGTGGAACCTTCTGGGACCTAGGATATTGGTGGGTTAGTGTGCCACCGGCCCCGTCATTCAATGGTCGGTCAATTCCGCGTTGGAGTTAGCGAGATAGCGGCATTCGCTTTTCACCTGAAAAAGGATGGTTACAGAGATTCCACAAAAGTCAAACTATGAATAGGACTCGGTGGGGGATCTGTTGAAGATGGGTCATCTCTCGATTCTTGTGATCATTAATGCGAGCAAGATTGCCGTGACTATTACGAGGAGAATTATGAGGCTTCGGTTTCTCTCCCATATGACGAAGTTCGCGTTAAGCCGGGAGAAGGGGTCGCGTGAGTTCAGCATCCGGAAAAGTATGGTGGCCTCTTCTCTATTGAATACTCCGTTGTCTACTCGAATCTCACCAGTCACGCTCTTTTCAAATCGATGGCGTCTGACCCAGAAAGGGTTCGAGTATACGCTGTTAACCCAGACGTCAAACTCCTCTTGAAGTGACGACATACTCTCACCTATGTGATCTGCACGGTGATGTAATAGAGCTTCACAACTCCACTTACAGAGACGAGGACGCCGTAGTTAAGGCCGCCGCCAGGGGAGGTCCAGTAATAGATTTCCGTTGTATGGTATTTCTGGCAGTAGTTGGTGATGAAGCTGTTGACGGTAGCGTTTATTGAAGTCCACTGCGACTCGCTGGTGTAAGTGAAGTTTGCGACTTGGATCTCCACGTTCGCACTTATCTGGGTAGGGTGTACGAGTGGATATCCGTTGTCTGTGAATACCGAGCTGAGTTTGCTTTCGCGTCCAGCCGATCCTAGGACGATGGATGTAGTTCCGCCGGAGATCGCGTCGTATGCTTGAGCTGAATCCGCTCCTACTGCCACCTTGGCGCCGGTCGTTGCGTCGACGATCGTCACGAACGCCATTTTTGTGATTACGGCGTTCTCAACTTGAGTGTTGATGTACACTGGGATGAAGTAGTAGAGGTGGTCGCCGATGAGATATAGGAGTATGTTACCGAGTCTGTAGTTCGGTAGTAGGGTTAGTTGTTGGCGAACATAATCGTCGGTTTCCACTGCCTGCAGAGCTGCAGATGGGCCGATCAGCTGAGTCGTTGAGTTCGATATTCTGTATAGCGTTAGTTTGCCGAGTTGGTCGCCGCCGTACGCGATGAACATGCCTGCAAGGTTCTTGCCTGGAGAGGCTTGGTACTCTACCAGCTGAAGTCCTACGAAGTCTGTGCGGCTTCCGAATGTTTCAAGGATGTACAGTACTTCTGTGGATGCTGGTCGCTCGTAGAAGTCAGATCCTGATCGCCAAATGAATGGGTCGCTTACGTGGTATTGGAATGCGACATCCAATTGTCCAGGGTTGTTCGGGGTTCCAAGCAAATCCTCAGGGTAGCGAAGTTGGTTAACGAGCCAGGCTGGTGGTGTTTTCCAGGAAGAATAATATTGCCTATAAAAGTCAACGAGAAATCCGTCTGGTTTCGCTACGATGTACGGATACATTTGCCCATTCTCCATATCAACTAGGACGACGCCGAAGAATCGAAGGTAGTTGCTTTGGGAGAATCCCGATTGAATCGGGTAGTTCGTGTACACCTGCACGCAGTAGTAGATGCGGTTACCATCTGTCACAAGGTAACTTGCGTTGTCTGTAGTTAACCCATCGATGAGGATGCTTTGCACCCGGTTGTATATGTCGCGATTATGCAGCATCATGATGCTATCCTGTGGCGGGCTGAAGGCGAAGCCGACTTGGCCTTCGTTCACGAGGAACCACAGCATGCGTTGCCAACCCGACAACGTATAATCGGGAGCTCCAGCATAGGAAGCGTTGCCGATTTCATCAAACCCGTTTACGTGAACGTACACATCGTCTGATAGCGCTTCGCCGTAGTAGATCAAAGGTTCCTGTTTGACACCGAAGACTTGTTGCACTGATGTGTAATCGCCCGTGTGGCTGTCGATTAGTATTATTTTCGATGCGTGAGTGTAGATCAAGTGATGACTTATCCAATCGTTGGTCGGGTAGTTGATTGTCGTTGGTGCAGCCCAATACTCATGGCCGTTGAGGTAAATGATCTGCGACGCGCTCAGCTGCATCCAATTTACGCCTATCTGGTTTATCATCTTCGTGTATGACGCGTCGTGGTCCCACTGCCGTACTAGAGAGACGATCTCGCTAGTATTACCGGACGGAAGACTTGAGATGGGCTCAGTCGTGATGTTCTGGATGCCCGCCGCCCATCGTGTTACTTCGATCTGCTTCATCGTCATGGGCTTCCATTCATAACTAGTCCAATTGTTGTTCCAGTTTAGCGAGAAGCCTAAGACGAAACCCAAATTCACGATCAATATCGCCAACAACAACACTCCCAAAATGTAGACGAGCCACCGTTTACGGCGCGCCATGCCAATTGTTCGCCGAATCAATCCTAACTGAAAGCCTGCGGCAATGACTAGGAAGCTGACGAAGACGGTGATAGCGATTAGGTAGTTGTTAGGTGTAGCAATATTCATCGTCCAGTATGGAGCCCCTGCAACCGTCATCAACGTAATCAGGGCGAAAATGAGGAATAGATCTCTCGCCCACGCGTTCGTCTTGAGTCGAGAGAAATCGCGGACAAACATTAGAATCAACCTGAAGACGCCCACGAATGCGACGGCCGAAATAATGGTGTAGATTATGTGGTACTGGACCTCCATCGTGGGCATCAATGCTATTAGCTCGGCACCGGAAGCGGGAAACAACGGAAGCTGCAACACCCTCAGCACCTTCCCCCAGCTACCCATCCCGCTTTGGAGCATCGTGATCAAGATCGTCAGATTACCGAGGCCCGGTAATCCATTCGCTGAGGCGATTAGGAGGAATGCTATGGCATACTTAGTCACCTGCCAAAACAACCAAGCAATCTTACCCGGACCCAGAGAGGTCGGAACAACTTCTCCTTCACCCCTTACCCGCGAGAAGGCCCCTCCCAGCCCTGAAAACGCCTCGAAGAGGTGGCTTCTCCTAGGAAGTGGGTTAATGAAGAGAAGTGCGAGTAAAGCAGCTACGATGAACGTGTTATTGTGATAGAAGTTAATCGCGAACCAGTCTAGCCCCGCCTTGGAGGAGTACATGGATTCGAGAACAATCCAATTCAGATAAACCGACAACCCATAAACTACTACGATCGCGAAAACGAGTATTACTATGCTCCAACCAATTAACCCGAAAAGACGCGGAGACGGCCTGGATTGTTCCATGGATACGAGTCGCAAACGAACCTAGCAAAACACCACTATATCAACTAGAACCCGGACACGAGAGGAATTATCGTAAGCAGCCGTAGCCTAATCTTTCCAGAGCCGAAAAAAGTCAATTAGATAGATTCGACTTTCACCCTAGGTCTCTAGCATGTAAAGCCTTGCCGACTAAACTGGGCCGCGATTAATGACTTCTGGTAGGGATGTCTATTAGGCGGGCGGTCTATACGTGGGCATGTCAAATCGTGTTTTCCTGTGTCGATGCCAAAAATGTGGCATTCAATTTGAGTTCACAGGAGGCTATCAGCAATTCAATGATTTCATGGAATCAGATGTTTTTGCCTGTCGGGGCGGTCACACTGAACAGCGTTCACCGCGACACTTCTTGAAGCTCATCTCAATGAGCGAGCCTTCTCCGGTCACAGAGTGGAAGCCGAGTGACGGCCTGAACTACGTGAACATTCTTGACACTCTGACAGCTCGCTTGGGAGGCATGCAGATGGCTCACCTCGGGGCGGGTTTGTACATTGATCGACACACGCGGACGAAGTATGATTACGAGGAGGACGCGAAGGGATACAGACACTATTTCGAGATTCGTGAGAGGCGGGTGATAGAAAGTTGAACAGTAATTACTGGTTCTGGCGACGCACACCCGAGCTGCTTGCTGAGGAAGTGAAACGCCGAAGGATCCACAATACTCAGTAGAATGAGCCCCGGTGTGTTCCACCGTTCTGGGACGGTTCATCGTTCTGCATTGAGCAGCTGAGGATACGACCTAAGCAGGGGGCGATCATAACACCGCCCTCCTACTTGTACAAGAAAGTTGTTAGGAGGAGCGGGCGGTCATTTCCGTTTCATTTTCTTTTTTTTATCTGCTAGGCTCTTCGCATTCAGATTCTCTGTTTGGAACAGAGGCCCGCCACAGCCCGAGGTTAACAGAATCCTGCGATGGTACAAGACGAGTACATGGCTAGTGCATGAAATGAGTTCGTTAGACGAAGTTGGCGGATGTATCCGAGACAGAATCAGGTGGAGACTGCAAGAGGTAGAGTTAATAGTGGTTAGTGTGAAGCTGGTAGCAGTTAGGTATACGGGCTGAAGCGAACGTCCTACGATTCGGATCCACGTTGGCGTCTAAGTTTTCTCCCGAAGAACTAGCTGCACAAAACTGA
>DATIYC010000147.1:0-4280 GCA_035517955.1 Candidatus Acidiferrales bacterium
GAAGAAAGCGTTGCGCGTTCTCAAAATGGTAGGCCTGGGTAAGAAACTGAATAAGCGCCCAACCGAACTGAGTGGAGGAGAGCAACAACGCGTTGCGATCGCTAGGGCTTTAGTTCCTGAACCTGCTCTTGTTATAGGCGACGAGCCAACTGGTAATTTGGACTCAAAGACAACTAGGGAAATTCTCGACTTAGTTATTCAAATGAACAAGACGAAAGGAATAACGTTCATTCTAGTGACGCACAACAACGAGGTTGCGGAGACGACGCACCGGATCATCAGCATTAGAGACGGATTGGTGGAGAAGGAACAATTCCTGCACAGGCTTGACTCCTTCACTGAGGGAGTTGATCAACCGGAAGGGCTTGTCCCACCCATACCCGCACCACTTCCAGATCTCGAAAAGACCTTCTAGTCCTCAAACTCCATTCTGAATTTCACCGTCGCTCAGAACTTGAATCTCTTCTGAGCACGGCTCTTCGGGATTAAGTCGATCTAACCACTGGCCCTTTAGGTTTTTTCCGTATTTGACCCACCAGTTCATCACGTGAATTACACCATCTGCGCAAATCCTTCATCCACCACGTAACGCCAGCTAAAGCAAAAGCAGACAAAGCAGCGTCATCGGTATAGCCCTCTGCGCCTGATGTGGCAACCAAATCGTACGGAGAGTTTTCTGTTCTATGTTTCCTGATGAAGGCCATGACGTTTCCGAGTTCGACTGCACTGAGTTTGCTGCCGCTTGCTAAGCCGAGTGGGAATACGCCATCCCATTTTGCTGCTCTGAGAAAGGGGGCTCGGCGCGGCCAACGCCCCGTAATCCAGATTGGAATCCGCGGAGACTGGAAGCTGCGTGGCAAGAAGCGCGCGTTCTTTATGGTGTAGTATTTTCCTTGGTAAGTGAAGGGTACCCCGCTCCACAACCCAGCTAGAACATCTAGGCCCTCGTCGAGCTTCCCAGCGCGAATTCGATTATCAGTAGTCTCACCGAAAGTCGCGAACTCAACCTCTGGTGGGTCGCCTAGGGCGACGGCCAGTATAAGCCTACCAGCCGAGAGGTGATCAATTGAAACGGTTTCACGTGCAAGCTTCCAAGGATGTCGGCGAGGAATCGGAGTCGCCATTGTACCAATCCGAACTCGCCTAGTTTTCATTGAGATAGCTGCGAGAGCAACCCACGGGTCGACTAGAGGAACGGGTTGGTTGTTGCTGTACAGGATATGGTCGAAGATGAAGAAACCATCCCAACCAGCCTCCTCAGACTCAACAGCTAACTCAGCAAGTCCATTTGCTGACCCACATGCAGTGCCGAAATTCGGTACGAGAATCCCGTAACGCAAATTACAAACTCGCCTACCTTCGTTAACCAAGTCCTTGTCTTAAGATTAGATGCGCAACGTTGTTGTGAACCAGATTTTGTGGAGACGAACAAGTGGTTTGAGTTAGGCCTTGATTGATTCTACTGGACGACACTTGAACTAATCAACTTAGCCTAACGACTCTGCAACCATGGCTTCGCTCGCGGGAAACTACTGTTGTTGAGCAAGCTAGCAGTAGCCGGCAGGCATACCACATTTCCGGCAAATCAAGTCACCGTGCGAATTCTCTGCTCCACAATGCCTGCATTTCGGCGTCGACGCGTTAGCTTGCTTTGGAACCACGTGTAATGTTGGATTCGGGCGGGAAATAGTCTCAGGTTCGTGATGTTCTATGTCGGTTCTGTTTCGACGACGCGAGACTGAAACAGCGAGGATGGTTACGAGGACGATTATGCCTCCGATGATTACACCCCATTCTTGCGCGATCGAAGAAACGGTTTGCATCAATCCTAGCGATTCTGTTGATTCTTGAGTGGTGGTTGGTGACGTTACGGTGCTCAACTCGGCGCCTGACAGCATTTTGTATGGTATGTCGTTTGGGAGGAGGACGGGTTGTTGAGGGAGTTGATTAACGTTAGTTGCCTGACTGATTAGGTATACTGCGTACAGGTTCAATGTGGAGGGGTACATGACTTTCGGTATGTGATACATCAGATCTGACGTGTTGAAGGTTGTATGAGCTAACCCAAGCGCATGGCCGAGCTCATGCGTTGCAAGACACTGTAGATTGGTGTCGTTCAGTGGTGTCCCATCCTGCCAAGCCAAATCAATACTAATCTCAGAATCGACTTTCTTGAAAACACCCTGCGCGTCGTGAAAATCGTGCGTGTTTGTCCAACCTAATTCGTCTCTGGTTTGCGTAACGTTGAAGGTGACCGTGATCATACTATCTGAGGTCGTATTACTCTCGTAGAAGACAAATGGTGTACCGACACCACTCATGTAGGTTGTAATGAACCAGTCCTGTGCTAAGTTCCAAGTATTCATCGCTCTCAAAACAACTTGCCGCACATTAGCCTGCATTGCATCGATAGCAACGGGAATGCTGTGCGTTGGCCAACCAAACCCAAAAATCGGCTGAGCCTGAACCGAGTCAGCAAATGTAGGCTGCACACCAGCGGTCATCGTCAATAAAATGAAGAGACTGAGAATTGAGATCAAGAAGGATTGGTGTCGCATTGAATTCTCAGCCGAGCCAGGTCAAATTCCACGGATTTCTTCGAGCTTTGAGACCGGCGTGAGAAAGCATTTTCGGTTGAAGGGGCAACCGAAGAGAACTTCTGGTTGGGAAAGTTCGAAATTGCGCTAAACCAAAATCCTAGGCGAAAGTTTTAGCGATTCAAACTATCCGATGCTTGAAAGTCGGAGACAAATTAGGAGATGCACACTTTGATAAGAAAATGTACTGAAGTTGATCTTGAAACTATATTCGAAGTAATCAATGAGGCGGCGATCGCATACAGAGGCGTGATTCCTGATGATTGTTGCGGCGACCCTTACATGCCGATGCAGGAACTCCGTAAAGAAATGGACGAGATGACGTTCTTCGGTTACGAGCAGAACGGGAGGATACTAGGCGTTGCTGGTTATCAGCCGATTAAGGACGTCAGTCTTGTCAGACACGTATACGTTCTACCTGAGAAGCAGAGGGCCGGCGTTGGGACAAAGCTGCTAAACCATATCATAAGCATGGCCACTGGCAAACGGTTGCTTGTAGGCACTTGGGCCGACGCTAGTTGGGCGATTAGGTTCTATGAGAGGCATGGGTTCACGATGCAAGCAAACATGGACGAACTTTTGAGGGAATATTGGAATATTTCTGAACGCCAAGTTGAGACCTCAGTGGTCCTAGGTGTAGACCTTCCACAACAGAGTTGAGAACTCCCCAGTTTTCTAAACGACTTAAGTGGTCCTTCCTCCCGCGAGATTTGTTCGACGAACTTATTGGTTACAAGGTGAGTGGCAGGTGTTTCGGTGCGATTGTTGGCCACCGAAGACGGTCTTGTAAAAGCCTGCGTCCTGATCAGAGTTCGTCCTGGTCAGCATTACTCGGTAGCTGAGAAGATAGGATCATTTGAGGGTGTGAAGTTTGCGTTTCCAGTCGTTGGGAACGCTGATGTGGTTGTGAGCATTGAGGTGCGCGACATGAAGGCGCTCGCTGCTTTAGGGACAAAGATTGGTGACCTTCCGGGCGTAGTAATTGCGGAGACACTGGTAACCGCGGAGGCATGAGTTATGGCAAGAGCGGTCATGTTGATTAGGAGTGGCGGTAGGGTTCCGAAGGCTGTGAGTATCGCAAAGAAACTTCGCGGCTTAAGCTTCGTCACAGACGCTTACGCTGTGTTCGGAAGATTCGATGTGGTTTGCTTCCTCGAAGCCGAGGACGAGAACAAACTCTACAAGCTATTCTCTGAAGCTGCACTAGATGGAGTCATGACCACGGAAAGCTTAGTCGAAGTCATATCAGACGAGAAAGCACGTGACTACGGAAAGGGCCCCTTCTCAAGTTAGCCACCCTGTCACGCCTGATACCTGGCATGCACGATGAGTGACATATCCGGTCTTATGACACGTTCCGCGCAAGGATTGCTGAATTACTTCATTTTCTTACGTGACAGAATCCAGATCGCGACCATCGCTATGGTCACGTAGACGAAGAGGCTAAGGTATCGGAATATTGAAGTAACAATTGCCCACGACGACCCGAGCCACCAACCTAGATAAATCAGAGCCATATTCCAAGTCAAACATCCTAGAAATGTATAGATCTCAAACGCAATCGGGTTCATCCTCGCTGCGCCAGCTGGAAATGAGACTAGGACGCGTGCCGCAGGGACCAATCTGAGGAGAGCTACAGCAGCGTGCCCATGCACGTCAAACCATGACTGGATCCGTTGAAGG
>DATIYC010000148.1:0-8477 GCA_035517955.1 Candidatus Acidiferrales bacterium
AACAAACCCGCCCCCAGCTACGGTCACCATCATGGTACGCACGTAATTCGCAGCATCTGTACCGGACACGCCAAAATGCGCGACCGCCTCGCCCGTGTCACTTGCTTGGGATTTTGATAAGCTGAGAATGTAGGTTCCTGGTGGCGTCTGAGCCCCCAAACTCAACTCTCCAGACGCGGAAGCACTATTCACGGATGTGAAGGATACGTTGGTGACGTTAGCGACGCCGCCAGACCTCTGAATCCACAAGTAGAATGGTACGTTAGATGGCAATCCCTCAGCCGTGACCTTAACCGTCCCACCTAATCCCCAGATTGGGTAGACTGCGCGGTCAGTCGTAATCATCACAGCAACAGCCCGAACCATATTATTGCCACCGAGGAAGCATGAAAGATAGACAAATACTACAAGACACACGATCACGATTCGGAATCTCTTCATGGAGATTACAACATCGCGAGTGCAGTGAACGATTACTTATATTTGGCGTGATTGCTTCGAAACCAAGAGAATACCGCGAATGCCCGAAACCGCGCCCACGAGCGACCCACTGGGCGAAATCGAAACTCTAACTCGCGAATTGGCCAGTCTAGAGACTCTTCACACACAACAAAAAGTTCCCAAAGAGGAGTACGACACCCTAGCGACCCAACTCAAAGCTCGCATCTCCAACGCTGAATCAGTAGCCTACCTCAGGGCCAGAACCGACGAAAACATAGCGAAGAAGCTCAGGGCGACAAATTATCTTGACCCTGTTGTTCAACAGGTCTGCTACCATTTCATCAACGGCTCCAAAGCTCCGCTCGAGCCAGTGTTTGAGGCAGATCGCATTCCGCGGTACTTCATCGAACCCGAAAAAGGAACTAAACTACCAGCCGACAGCGCAATTCTGCGTCGGCTAGCAAGCATTGGTGTTCTTAAAGCGACGTTGTTCGAGAAAATTTTCATGTGTCCAAAATGTGGCACGCCTACCAACGTCTACGCCCGACTCAAATGCCCCCAATGCGCATCAATCGACATTTCCATCGACCGCATGATCGAACATTTAGCCTGCGGGACCGTCCACGAGGAGCGCATTCTACGCGTCGGCAATAACATGATCTGTCCCACCTGTAAGAAAATGATTCAGAAACCAACCGAGCAACGCCTCATCGGCCTCGTCTGCTCCTGCAACAAATGCCGAGCCCATTTCGAGGACCCGTCCCAAAGCTTCTACTGCCGAAAATGCGAAGTAGACTTCAACCTGACCACAGGCACCATAACCGACATCTACACCTACTACATAAACGAAAAAACCATCGAGGAAATCCGCTCCCAAATCGGCATCCCCGCCATAGCCAAAGTCCTCCAAAACGACGGATTCCAAGTAGACATGCCAGGAAAGATTGAGGGCGCCGTCGGACAATTCTCAATTGTAGCCCAGAAGGAACAACGAAAAATCGTAATCGACATCGCCACAAGCGAAGAAGAAGTCGGCGTCGAGCCCGTCCTAGAACTGTTCGTTAAACTTCTAGAAGCAAAACCAGACGCTTCCATCTTCGGTGCCATACCTCGCCTGTCAACCCGAGCCAGAGACGTCGCCGCAATGCACGGCATCAAAATCGCTGAAGGAACGACCCCCGGCCAAGTAGCCCAAAAAATTCTCGAAATCACAAAGACGTAGCCCAATCCGCACAAACCTAAACAGATCCACAACCGCAGAACCTGTTCCCACAAACCTACACCACCAACTTCATGCTCGCGAGCACAACTAGCGGGGAAATCGGGCGATTCAACTTCCCATTCAATGCAATTTCCGAGGATCGCATTGATACCATGACTTTATTCAACCGCTCTACGCCCGTAACATGAGCAACCCCACGTTGTGGCTCATCAGCCCCGCACTACCTGAAACAGCTTCGATCAAGTATGCGATGACTACGCAAGTCATCTCAAGTGCTTCGCAAGATTCCGTGAAATCTCAACCATTTGCGAATCCACACTCATTGCAAACTTGAGCCACATTGAATTCGCGTAAGGAGACCACATCAACAATTTGATTCAGCCTAGACGCACAACCATTTTCTCTTTCAGAAATCTCGCTCTTTTAGGACTCATTCTATCCGTTACAATGGTTGTACTTTTAGGCGCGATGAATCAGATTCCACTCTTCGATGACAAAGCATACCTTAACGACGGATTAGTATTCGGCGGAAGAATAAGTAAGACAGCAGTTCAGGGTCCGTTCGCGGAAGAACGACCACCACTGCTTTGGTGGACATTGGCTCCAATATTAGCAACAGGTGCCAACTTGTCCATAGTAAATTTGCTTGTTCCCATCTACGGACTTATGCTGATGCTGGCAGTATTCATTCTAGCTTACGAATTGACGTTGGACTTGAAGATTGCCACATACTCCACGATCCTTCTGGGATTCAACTCGTTCTTCCTTGTGTTCTCGTCGCTACTACTAAGCGACATACCAGGCGCTGCGATAGCAACAGTGTTCATACTTTGCTTGTACATCGGCATCGCCAAACGAAAGAAGGCTTACCTGGTACTAGCCGGGCCAATACTCGCATTGAACATCATTATGCGCGACCAAAACCTAATACTGGTACCAATCGCGCTTCTAATAACCATACTCTCATTACGAACTAAGCGCACGAACAAACTTCTCGCACTCATAGCAATGTGCATCGCCGTAACTCTGATCGGGAATTACGGTCTCATCATAACACTACAAACATTATCCACGTTGCTAACACCGGTGATAATCGGCGCGCCATACAAAACGCTGTTCACATCCGTCGCATTCTCACCCTTCATACTTTGCCTTACCGTAGTGACCTTCTTTTCCCTCTACGCGTTTATCGCTATTAGCAATTCTAAAGCGTTGGAACGAACGAAACAATGTGCAACAATGGCGTTGAGCGGCGAATTATTCACCTTAACGATTTTCCCTTATTTGTGGGATAATTTCAGGCTTGGCGCCGAATTTCAAATCGCAGGAAAAGGAATTCTTGCACGCCTAGTAGCACACGACATAATGGCAGTAACCGTTGGTCAAGGGATGAATCTGTCGCCAACACAAAGATTGTCCTGGTGGATCATCGGGACGCCGCTCATACTTACGCCGACGCTTTTAATCCTTACAATCTTTGGCGTCGTGCTCCTAATCAGAATCAGAGAAAATGAAGTGCTAACGTTCCTCTTACCTTGGCTCCTCATGACTATCGCATTCACTTGGTGGCAAGGTCAAATTGAAGCAAGATACATTGCACCTTCACTTCCCCCCATGGCAATCTTAGCTGGGCTGAGCGCACGCTGGCTAGAAGCACGCCTAAAGCAATGGTTCAAAGCAATCTTTCTGCCAGCAATCCTCCTTTCAGAAAATATTGTGATGCACGGACTGTCGATCAATCAGGCATGGACGAGCCCACTGATCGTCAATGCCTTCGATTACTTTCTGACACAACAAACTGGATGGTGGGCTAACTACATCAAAATAATACATGGTGGAGGACAACTAATCCTAGACCCGTTATACGCGCTCGTAGCCTTCATTGGCATGACCCTGCCCGTGACGATACTTGTACATCGCCTTCACTACATTGGCCAGAATTCGCACCATCACGACTCGAGGATTCCCGATAGTATCCTAGAGTTGACTTGGCTCACTCCAGGGACGTTCCAATTCGGGAAACAGCCAGGGAACATGGAGGAAGAGATCTGCCCTTACTGTGGTCGTCAGCTATTTCATGGAAGTAGGTATTGTGACTTATGTGGAAACCCTGTCTCGCATTAGGACGCGCAATCAAGAGTCTCAGGATTAGTCCGTCTTTCCTTTGTCATTTGACGCATGGGCGGAGGTAGTGTTTCAAAATGGAAGTTGCATGAGTTCGTGAGATTATGAAAGACTCGATCTTGTTAGCTCTAGTTCCGGTCGGTTTCGTAGTTCTTGTGACTGCGCTCACCGTTCTGCCCAAAAGCCAGATTCATGCATTTGATGTTTGGTTTATTGCTGGATCGTACATTGCTTTAGCATCCCTCGACACTTACTATCTAGCCCACAAATACAAGATAAACCGAAAAGTTGTCGTATACTTCCTTGGATTAACGGGCATAATCCTCGTAATCTTATTCTACGTTCCATACGACGTTCAGGTCATAGCTTACATAGTAACCGCAATCTCAGCTGTTGTTTTGTACGTTCGCGTTATAATCGAATTTCATAGGCGGAAGCATGCGTGAGCTTTCCCTCTATCTCCACGGCGGCTTTTGAGTCGCCTCTCTTTTGGCTTTTTGTCATCGGACTATCAACGATATTGATCAGCGATTTCATTTTCATTCCCCTAGCTATGGTACGCGACCGATTACAGGCAGCAAACGAAGTCACGGAACGTCCTCTGGTTTCAATAATCGTACCTGCATTCAACGAGGAGCGAACAATAGGAAACTTGCTACCAACCCTCCTCGAACAATCTTACGAAAACATGGAAATCATCGTAGTGAACGACGGAAGCAATGACGGTACCGTAGATGTCGTTCGCGAATTCTTACAAGACTCTAGAGTGCAAATCCTGGATTTGCCAAAACCGAATACAGGTAAAGCCTCGGCAATTAACGCTGGCATCGCCATAGCTAATGGCGAGATCATGGTTACGATGGACGCAGACGGACTCATCGAACATAACGCTGTAATGAGAATCGTTGCCGCAATGCAAAATCCCGCCGTCTCGGCAGTAGCAGGTAACGTAAAAGTTGCAAACCGAATCAATGTGCTTACCAGACTTCAGGCTCTAGAATACATTAGAGACATCAACATACCGCGCAGAGCATTTGATCTAATGAACATCTCCATAGTAATTCCAGGACCATTAGCTGCTTTTCGAATACGAGACCTACAAGCTGTCGGAAATTACGATCCTGACACCGTTGCTGAGGACTTTGATACAACAATCAAAATTCACAAGGCAAAGAGCGGTCAATTCGTAGTTAGAAACCTGACAGACGCGATCTGTTACACTGAGGCACCAGAGAATATCCACGATTTAATCAGACAGAGGCAGCGATGGTACGGCGGCATGACTCAGAGCGTACTCAAGCACGCGGATTGGAAATTCTTCGTCAAGAGCGGAACGTATAGTTCAACAGGAGTCCCTTACATCTACGTAACATTATTCGCCGTACCTCTACTCGAACTTCTTATGACCGTACTCTCCATTGTTCTAGCAATTCTCACCGGTTTTGTGTGGTACATTCTAGCGTTCATTATTTACACGATCCTAGAATCGCTGACGTCACTACTTGCACTACATCTAGACAATGAGGATGAAAGCCTTGTCGCGTACAGCCCAGCATTTGTACTTGGGTATAGGCAGCTCTTAGACATCATTAGGCTGTACGCTTTCTACATGCTTTCGAGAGGACGACTTAGCTGGTCGAGAGCAAATCGCTACGGAACAATGCAAGAGAAAGTCAAGAGCGCGTTAAAGTTGAAATGAGCTCTCCTTCCTCAACAATCCTAGAATCCGGCCTGACAGAAGGATGCGTCATTCTGCGTTTATCTTCTCGGTTTCTTTGATGAGGTTCGCAATTGTTTCCCGTGCTTTACGAAGGGTTTCGTCGCTTTGAACGCCTGAGTCTGGCTGCTCTTCGAACGATTGAAGCCTAGTTTTCGTTGAATGAAGTTCTTCCTTGAGAGTGTTATTCTCATGTTGTAAGTCATCTATCTTCTGCAGCATCTTTTTTGAGCGTTCAACAAAGGCGTGGTAATCTGCTAGGAATCCGTCGAACTCTTTTCGGTCTAGCGATATGAGTTCGGGCAAAAGGGCTTCACCTAAGGGATTCGGCTACTCAGCAGCTATTTCAGTCCTGCTTACAACTGCCATCCTTGCGGACGATTATCAAGTTGCAGACCTTAAGCCAAGTTATGTAGTGTACCGATAAAATCATGTACGAGCATATTTGATGTTCGAGCTAAGGATATTTCTCAGGGTGGCGTTGGGAAACGTTGGACGTTGTGAAGTTCAGCCGTAGTGAGTGGGAAGCATTCTTCTCAGAGTTTTCAGAACTTGTCAGGAGGTATCAGACACTAGTGACTCAATTGGACGTAGCCAGGTCGAGAATCGAAGGGTTTCAGGAGAAAAATAAGGCACAGATAGAGAAGAGCGTTGAGGCTCTATCACAGGTCAAATTGGCGGTAGAGAAACTCTGCAACAGGACGGAGGAGGTACTGAATGAAACTGAAAGATGACGTTGAGGTAATAATAGTCCGAGATGATTGGGAAAAGTTCGTGCAATCTTTAGAACGACTCATGGCCCTACATGAGCAGTTACTACAGAGGTTGATAGAAGTAAATCGGCGAAATGAAGCGTTAAAGGGGGAGCTTCGAGAGGCCTTTGCGTTACGTTCCCCTAATCCCACGTCCGAGGGGTACAAGGCTCCTACTGTGGTTGCGAAAAAGCCCTTTCTTAGCCGTCTAACGAATCTGCTGCAGCCACGTAACTTTCAAAGCGTTGGATTTGCAAGGTGTGGAAAATGCGGTTTTACGCTACCCAAACCAGGTCGATTCTGTCAGCATTGCCATACGTCGTTTGATTCCCTAGTTTGCACGTGCGGACGCGATTTAGATGACAAGGACAAATTCTGTGATAGGTGTGGTCGAAAACTGATTGATCAAAGTGCTATTTAGATAACCTCTGCTCAGCCTCATCCATTAACCGCGACAATTCCGCACGCGCCTTACGCATGATTTGGTGCGGCTCTCTTGAGTCGTCGATTAGCAGCGCTCCGTCAAATGATTTTGTTTCGACCTTTTCAACTCTCTGATCCTTTCCTCCGGGCATCTCGTTCTGGGAGATCTCGAGTGGTCCAGATGATGGAGCACTTCTCGGTGCACTGATATTCTTGTCAGGAACTATCGGGCTAGTTCCTGTTAGCTGCGCTAGCTTGTCCTCTAAGTCCTTGCAAATCATACTGGGGTCTTCGGCAGCGATCACTTCGATGCCGTACATCTCACATAATCTCTCACTTTCTTTGCTTACACGTGGGGTTGCAACAAGGTAGACGCGGGGCGGTTTTGCATCGAATACTTTCGCAAAAAACGCGGAGATATCCCTAGGCGCTATCTCACCAGTGATTGTGGAGATCAAATCGAACATAATTTGTGTTTTATTCTTCGTTCCAACTATGTCGAAGTAGTACTCGGTACCTGACAATCCATTAACCAGCGCAGGAGCAGCCACTTGGAAGCCGAACAGTTTGAGAACTTCAACTATTTTCATTTCCAAGCTGCAATGCGCGAGCAGCTCACTGCGAAACGCGCCGTTTAGCTTGTAACCATAGATTGGTTGCATTACCAGATCGTTCTCATAGTTTGACCAACCACAATGTGCACACTGAAACTGGATTTTCGGCGTCGGAAACTTCTTGCCGCATCCGATGCACTGGAAAGACCTTTCTATTTTCCGGTAATCGGTTCCAATAACTTTAAGCATCAACCTGCATTTCGGGCATATGAGCTCATTTCCCGATCTGAAGTTAATTTCGAAATCCGTGTGACCGCACCGGAAATGCTCGATCATTATTCCACGCTCTAGTGTACTGTGCTGGCTGAAGGGACACAGGTACACGAGGTGGAATCTTGAATGCCCGCATTTTGAGCAAGTAGGAGTAGTGTCTATGGGATATTTTTGCAGTACTTCATGTGAATTAAGCTCGTTGAGAAGCGGTTCGAAGTCAGAGCGGTTGAATCCAAGCTTCGAGTAATCATATTCTCCTGTTTCAGGATTTCGTGTGGGTTGGACTTCATCGTGCCCCGCAAGTAACCAGGCTGCGAATCGTCGCACGCCATCACGCCGGTAAAGTTGAAGCCGTGCTTCTCTTCCTTCAGAAACGCGCGGTTGGTGTTGCGTCATTTCTGAATTTTGAACTAGCTCGGTTTTGGATTGCTTCGAATCGTGTTTTTCTTGATGGTAGGCCGATGAATTGGACTCCTGTTGTATGTCATTATCCTGAACAACATCGTGGGTTTTGCCTCGATCCTCTTGGCGGCGTACCCTAAGTCGGACCAATTGTCAAGTCTCGATTCTACAGTTAACGCCCGCAGGTTGTCTTAAAACTCCATTCTTGGATGTGCTGATTCGAAATTCAGCGCTCTAAGTCTGTGTTGTTTTTGGTACGTCTTGATTTCTAGCCAACCCAACTGATTGACCGAGGCTCTGCGGAGTTAACAAGCCCGGAGGTTTGGCGGGCGTTTAGTCGTAGACAAAAGGATAGACATTCCTTAAGAACACGGGGCTTAGGCGTGAAAGTTTTTGTGCCCCAAATACGAGGTTAAATGGGCATAGACAAGACAACGAGGCTCAGTGCAAGGGCGAGAAGTAGTGAGTGAGAAGGGCAAGGATTCGGCAGGCCAAGTCGAAGTGCTTCAGACCCCGCTAAAAGCGGGAAACAAGCTTCAGCAGCTAAAGCACATGGGCGTCCTCATCCC
>DATIYC010000149.1:0-10073 GCA_035517955.1 Candidatus Acidiferrales bacterium
ATCTTTTTCTAGCCACGTCAAGTTCCTGATGAGTGTTAACGTTCAAAATCAAATCTTGAGAGCTTACCACTAACACTTCCTGGTCTAATTCTCCTTCGTCAATTCTCCGGCCGTCAATCAAGTTGATTCCAACGGCTGAAAGCCTCTGCCCATCAACTTCGAAGATGTACTGAGGTTTCACGCCAAGGCGTTCGTAGTCTTCTATCCTCGCCATTACAGCGAGCGCAGGCTTACGTGAGCTGTAATAACATTGTATAGCCTCGCGAATGATATCTGACGTTATGAATGGAAGATCTGCAGAAACGACAAGGACATCTTGCAGGTCGAGTTTTCGGATCACATACCTCATATCTTTCTCAAAGCCATCGCCGGGCGTGGCAAGCACCTCAACCCCTAGATTGTTTGCCTCGATCGAAGTTTGGGGAGTGTTAAAGCTCGTGGCGACTACTATTCGAACGATCGTCTTCACTCCCTTGAGGGCCTCGATGACATGTTGAAGCATTGTTTTTCGTGCGACTCGAAGTAATGGTTTCTCGATATTGCCTCCCATCCGCGACGCCTTGCCACCCGCCATAACGAGCGCAGTGACCTTCAATGCAAGAACACCACAATCAAGAGCAAGGAAATTGTTCGAGAGATCTCGTTTGTTGCACCCATCACGTCACCTGTAATCCCACCGAAATGGCGTGAGGAAATCGCAGCCAACAACGAGGCTGTCAAAACGGCGCCCACTACCACGACCAGGCCGAGTATTCTTAACGACAGCACGCAGATGACGAGAAGAATAATGAATGAAAACGTGATCCGCAAAAGGCGATGCTCATTCATGGCTTCGACGAAGAGAGAGCCCATGCCCCGATGCGCAGCTTTGCTGATACCTGTGGTTAGAACCATGGAGAAATTGGCCGCAGCCTCAGCAACAATAACCCCCAAGATAATGGAGTGAAGTGGCAATGCGGCGATGGAGAATGCTGCAATCGAGGATACCACTAAGCCCAACGCAAGCCCTCCCGCCCCTGTTGTCGGATCACGCATCACCCTGAGCTTACCGGTCCGGGGCCCATGGAACATTACTCCATCTCCAAAATCGAGCAGTCCGTCCAAATGTTGTACGCCGTTGATTAGAAGCAATAACCCTAGGCCAATCATGCCCGCTATGAGTGGAGTAAGAAACGGCTCTAGTGCCCAAACGACAAAGCCGACTATGAGGCCGACAAGTGCGCCGATCGCTGGATAAATGGGCATGTAAGAAGCAGCTTCGCTAAGACCTTCTCGGTCCATTCCGACTGGCAGGATTGTTAGAAAAGCGATTGAGTTTCTGAGGCCGCTTAGAAGACCCAAGGATCGTTCATCTTTCGCTTTGCCTAGTGGCCTGGGAGTACATGTTTGATGAGCAGCCTGCTACTATCCCACCAATTGCGTCGTTCGTGATTGGACCTAAAGTCTTGAGGATCCCCGGCTTGTTTTGATCGAACCTGATGAATTCAAAAACTCCTCTCGCGCCAGCAATGTAGTTTGCAATCGTCATTCCTAAGAGCTCGTCGGTTACTAAACCTGGGCGACCATTGAACCGTTCTTTGGTGAGGTTAGGAATCATCCCCGCCTTTGCGTCTTCCTCGGCCCGATAACAGGCAACGACTAATGTTGAGACGTTTACGTCTCTCAGAGCTTCCTTAAACTCCTCTAGGATTATGCGAGTTGCTTTCTCTGTATCTTCAACTCCCGGATGTGGCACGAATAGCTCAAGCGCTGTCGAAACCATATCCTTCAGAGTAACTCCTCGTTCCTCAAGGTAGCGAAGTAAAGGCGGGTTCCCGATGGATTCACCTGTAACGCTTTGCAATTAACTCACCGGGCATTGCTTTTATGACGCTGGATGGATTATCCATCCAGGCTCAAGATCTTGACTCAAAGTCGATCACTTAACTCGAAACAAATCGCCCTCATTTCTGCATTTATCGCTATTGGTGCAGTCGTGCGCATCGGTGTAGATGAAGTGGCAATGGTATCCCCCCCACCCGACCCGCTATATGGAATAATCATAGCAGTTGGGCTAAGTGAGACACTGAGTTTTGTGAGCGGGCTTACGTTCGGCCCCGTTGCAGGCTTCATAACTGGTTTTTCGATAATTCTATTATCTGACATAGCGATCGCCCCGGGCCCTTGGACGCCTTTCATCGCTTCGATCATTGGCCTGCTTGGCATATGCGGTGGAGTATTGCGCTATTTCGGGCGAGAGCCTACTATGAGAATGATGGTGGTTGCTGCTGTACCTTTAACGCTGTTGAGCGAATTTCTTCAAAACGCTTGGGTTTCTTTGACGTTCAATACTCCGATCGCGGCCACAATGCTCACCGGTCTCCCTACTTTGGTCTCCGCTCTGGCGAACAACATGATTCTTTTCCCCACAGTCGGATACAAGACAATCAGGTTTCTCCAAAACATTAGAAAGGCAACGAAGCCAGATTCACCGAAGACTTGAGTATCTAACTTTCGGAGGCCCCAGTCTGATTCTTTCAAGCATCCTATCCGTAGAGTCTCGACAGGTGTAAAGACTCTCCAACCACCAAGTCATGCCCGCGTTGATGTAAGGAGCTATTTTATCCGCGTTCTTTTTGCGATCTTTGCCGGTTCCCCAACCAATAATGACTGCATCGAATGACCTCTTAACGGTTCGGTGGTTGCGTGTGTAGGATAGGATATCTCGTAAATCGTTGGGTGTGGGACGTATCGGGCCACCCTCTTTGAGAGGAAGTACACCGTCCCATTTTGCCGCCCGTTTAAACGGTCGCTTCTTAGGCCAGGAACCGCCTACCCAAATCGGTATGCGCGGTTTTTGAACGGGTTTGGGTATGAAGGTGGTTTTTCCAACTTTGTAGTGCTTACCTTCGAAACTGAACGGTCTTCCGCTCCATAGTCCAGTGATGATATCCAAGGATTCGTCGAGCTTCTCAGCCAGAATTTTGTTCTCAGCGTCTTCATTGAGCCTCGCGTAGGCACAGGTGTCTTCTAGACCTAAACCCACTCCGAGAATAATGCGTCCGTTAGAAAGTTGATCTAGTGTTACCATCTGGCGAGCAGCAATCCATGGTTTCAGTTTTGGTAGAGGAGTAACCGTGGTTCCAATGCGGATCCGTTTGGTTCGTTGCGCGATCGCGGCTAACGCTATGAAAGAATCAGTGACTAGAACTCTTTGCTCCTTTTCGACCAAATGATCCCAGAGAAAGAACCCGTCCCACCCAGCTTTCTCTGCCTCCAACGCGAGGTTAGCGTAAGTGGTTGGATGAGAGGCTTTTCCGAAATTCGGGACGTACAGACCATAGTTCACGACCGTGTTAGCCAAATTGTAGAACTCATAGAGTAAGGAGTCGGGTTACAGATATTTATTTGGAGAAGGTGAATTTGTCCGGCTTCAATTCGGAATTTCGCTAGCGATCCAGATGAGCGGGTCTGGATTTCTAGTTATGCTGTTCGGCAAAGAACTAATGGAGCATTAATCCTGATGTTAGGAATGGGTTGCGAGTTTGAGCTGGGATAAGAGTGCCAGTACGTCATTTATTGAACCCAGAAGGTAATCTGGTTCCGCCTGAAGCAGGCGATCGCTTGGGAAGGGGCCTGTGGTGACGGCTACAGATACGAGGCCTGTGGCCTTTGCTGCCAGAATATCCATGACACCGTCCCCAACCAGAATCGCGTCTGCCGCTTCGACGTGAAGTTCCTTCAAGACTTTTCTTATCGGGGCGCTATCTGGTTTCATCTCCTCACAATCGTCCCTCGTTACCACGGAATCAAACAATTGTTCTATATGATGTCGCTTCAGTGTCGCGGATGTTCCAGCCCGTCCGTTGTTCGTTACGAGGCCGAGTTTAATGGATTGGGATTTGAGTTTTCGTAGTGTATCGGCCGCACCGGGGTAAAGCGAAACGTCTTGCGCGGCTTTCGCTTCCATTTCCTCAAAATAGCGATAGAAAGTTGTCTTTAGCTCCGTGAAAGCCTTCGGATCCAGGTTCGTTTTGAGTTTGTTTAGGATGATGTAGAGGTTAACCTGTTCGTTGAATTCGGCAGTTCGCAGGTTCAATCTTTCAAGTTCTTGTAATGCTCTGCGACGCGCGGCCATGTAGTCCAGGTTGAAGTTGGTGATCGTTCCATCCATGTCTATTACGATGGCTTTGACGTTCAACTAGTCTTCGCCGAGTCACGTAACGACTAATAACGGATTTCCTTAAACGTTGATGATGGTTCACGATGGCTTGGAAGAAAGTTAGTCCTGCAAGGATTCATAGGTTATTCTACCCGCAGATTCCCGTCATCATCACGGTTGGGTTTAATGGGCGAATAGGGGGATGCCTGCTATCTGGCATACTCCGCTCTCCTTCAAACCTCCACTAGTTGGAGTTGCCATTGCGCCGGACCATGCGACTCATGGGATGATTATGGGCGCTAAGGCCCTTTGGCGTTGAATTGGCTCGATTTCTCATACGCAAAGCAAGTAGGTGAGCTTGGCGATCTATCCGGCTATGATTATGTGAACAAGCTTTCTGCCGTAGGACTCAGCGCGATCAAGGGCAAGACTTCCGGTCAACATCTAGTCTCGGAGGCCTCAGCCGTCCGAGTGCCAGTTTCTAATAGGTATCGAGTTCGCGCACATGAGCTGATTGTTGGCCAAGTTCTGGTCGCTCAATCGAAAGATAATTTCAAGATTTACCGGAACTTCGCGTTACAACCCACTACTATACGCGTGGATAGAGAGGCGAAAAGGCAAATATTGGATTTTCAAATCACTACGAAACGAGACAGTAACGGGTCCGTGGCGTAACCAGGCTCATAGGAAATGATTGAAAAGCAGTTTAGTTTTGCTTAGTTAGCGGCAAACAAACTCTTAGTGGCTGAAGAGCTTTGCATGGAGGTTTACATGTGTTTGTTCTTTTTCGAATACCCTTAATTTCCGGGTAAAGGCTGCGAAGCTTGGTCAACCATGTGTAATTGCATATATGGTTACTACGGGGCCTACCCACCATACCAGTACAACGCCTACCCACCCGCAATCCCAACAGCCTATTCCAACTACGGCTACCCAGCGCCAGCCTATGCACCTCCAGCAGCTCCGGCCTACGCGCCTCCAATAGCTACCCCTGTCGGTCCATCATTCTACCCATACGCGGCGCCAGTCCCTCCACTTCCTCCACCAATACCAGCACCTGTTGCAGTCGGTCTTCCACGCGGGGAACACAAAATCGGCAACTGCCTGATGATATGCCAATAGGCCCAACCCCCTTTTCTTTTCCCCTAGCACGGGGACAAGTTAGCCAGGAATACCTGCAATCAGACAACTATCCCGACAACCTGAAACTCACCCAACTCTATGCTTCGACACACTTCACAACTTCTGCTAACAATGAACTAGAACTGAGAAAAAACTAGGACTACGATGTGTATGCGATCAGTTTCTTGCCATTCCAGGTGAAACCCAGTTCCTTCAATTCCTGAAAGAACCATGCTAGGTTGTCTTTCGGTTCATGAAACTTGTCCAGGAGCTCTTTAATCACGTGTCCGAGAAACGTGGCGAAAAGTTCCTTGTTCTCTTTGTAGAGGCGATCAAGGAAGAGTGAGAGCCGATCGAGTTCGTAGTCACCCGTGACAACATCCGCGTAGACCTTGTTCCAAGCCTCCTCTAAGCCGAACTTGCGAACGGCTTCCCGCATGTAAGGAAAGAGATCGGTGAAGTATTCTCGCAGCATTCCTTGGGAACGAAATATCGCTTGGACGAGGGTTCTGATTCGAAGATCAACTTCTGGAATGCCGCTCATGAGTCATCCGGAACCTTTCTGGCTACAGGCAGAGGTCATTATTATGGGTAGATTTCCCCGATAACGCGTTTAATCTCTTCTTTTACTTTAGCAGGGCTCACTGATCCGATCTCCGTTGCGAATTCCGAAACGAACTCACCTGGTGTTTGGTCGAAGAGATTCTTGTTGACTTCCTGGGTTTCGCCGAGGAAATCTGCAACGCTGAATTTCAAAGTTTCACAGACCGAGCGAAATGGAACTTTGGACTCCTGTGCATTGGTGGCGATAGTTCTCGTGCCAATCTTGTGAATCAGAGACCCATCCATTAGTACACTGTCCGCACCAACTAGAACGAGGTTAACGTTTGAGATGATTGACTCAACAGCTGAGTCAGCTATCGATTTGACTGGGACCCCGAGTGCAATTAGATCCTGTGCCAACCTTTTTCCCTCCATGCCTGGATAGGACTCGGTTGCATAAACCTCGAAATGCTTACCACTCTTCAACCCTAACTCAAGTGAACGAAAGACGGCAGTGCTGTAGCTGTGAGTCAATACGCGTCCGTTCTCGGGTAGCAGGCGTGCTGAATTCCTTGCGGCATCTTCACTAGTTTTCTTCGCGGTTTCCACAACTCTCTTCGCCACCTTCACAGCGAGTTCACGCAACTCCGAAACGGACTCTGTCTTGATCCGTTCGCCATCGACGAGGTGTAGAAAACTGCCGACAAGATTCCATACGTTGGCCATTCCACTCTGGGCTTTACGTAACCTCATGCCAACACACAAAAGCTCAGAGAACAACTCGTTCTGATCCTCAGCGTTTGAAGCGAGAGCCGTAGCTGAAAGCAGTTCAATTGCACGTCGCCCAAGAAAGCTCGCACCATGAACTCTATCTAGAGCAAGTTCGTTCACAGCCCTACTCGTAGAGTCGTGCTGGCTAGAGATTGACAACGGGTCCCGTCGCACACGGTCGTACGCTTCTCTGAGTTTTGGGACTGTAGGATATGCACTCAGATCCTCCAGTTTGGTCCATGTCCATTCGGTGTTCTCCCAGTTCAGTTGAATCGCTTTCGTCTTTGCCTGGAAGAGGAAGGGATGTATGACCCATACAGTTTCTGTCTCGTTGTCGTAGGCACGGACAAACTCTCCTTCCCTGACAAAGCTTACCTGCTCCTCTCCAAGCCCTAACTCCTCTTGAATCTCAGTCAGGGCACGCTTGAGGGGAGGTTCGTCGCCTTCTAGATAACCGCTAACGGCTGCCCACAGTCCCCTATGAGTTCCTACTTCCCCACTTCGCTTCAATAGCAGAATCTGTTGATCCGCCATCAGAAATGAGGTTACTACGGGTGCGTACTTCAATGCCGACACTAAGCGCTAGGGTTATGTTCACTTTCTAAGTGGGTCTACTCGTGGTTTGACGGTCTTTAGCCGATTCCAGAGCTTGACTGCAGCTGCTTGGGATGTTTCCTGGGCCTTTTCCTCATCGAAGGTTAGTAGTTTCTTGTTTCTTACGATTAGTTTGCCGTCGATTAGAACCGTTTCCACGTCGTCGCCATCAACTGTGTTGATTAGATGGCCGACTACCGTGTTTGAGTTGAGCGGTGTTGGGAGTACGCTTGGCTTTATGATGATGACGTCAGCCCTTTTTCCTATCTCGATCGAGCCGATTTCCTTCTCGACGCCGTAGAGGCTGGCGCCGTTGATTGTTGCCATTTCGAGAATTGTGTACGGGTCGATGGCGTTCGGATTCCTGTGGTGTACGCGGTGTAGTAGGAAGGCTGTGCGCATGTTTTCGAACATGTCGAAAATGTAGCCATCATTTCCTAAGCCAACGCGTACTTTCATTCTTAGCATGTTGAGAATGGGTGCGACTCCAACGGCGTTCAGCATATTACTCATTGGATTATGGGCGATGCCAGTGCTTGATTCGGCGACGATTCGGATTTCGTTTTCGTCAATGTTGACGCAATGCGCTAACACAGTACCCTTACCCAACAAGCCTACATCGTGAAGGCGTTCTACGGTTCGCTTACCGTAGTTCTCTAAATTGTGATGTAAATCACCCATTCCTTCAGAGACGTGAATTGTGATTGGAATGTGATACTTTGAGGCGAGTTCCCGGACTCGTTTGATCAAGTTGTCCGAGACTGTAAAGGCGGCGTGGATACTGAGCAATGGTTTGGCCTTAGCGTCTGGTTTTGTTTTCATTTTTTCAGCGAATCGAATGTTCTCCTGTACTCCCTTAGTTCCCTCCTCTACGGAGTGGCGTTCTGTAGCCTCGAAGGCCACAAATCCCCTGATCCCCACCTCCTCAACCGCCTTAGCTATGTGATCTAGAGAGCCTGAAATCGAGTTCGGGCCGGAATACGTGTCGGCGAAGGTAGTCACGCCTGATTTCGCGAACTCCACTGAGGCTACAAGCGCGCTCGCATACGCGTCCTCAAGGTTCATGGCCTCATCCATAGGCCACCAAACCCGTTGAAGTATCTGCGTAAAATCGGAGGGAGGCGCAATGTTGAGTGACGCGCCGCGTAGAAGCATACCGTACAGGTGTGAGTGGCTACAGATTATGCCCGGCATTACTATGCGACCCGCTGCATCAATAACATTCGCGCGATTGTGTTTCTTTTCTAGCGTTGAGGTTCTTTCGATCTCGACAACTCTTCCACCTTCAATCGCGATGGCATACCCTTCCAGAATCCGCTTTTGAGCATCCATCGCGACAAGAACCCCGTTCTTAACAAGCAGATCTACCAAAACTGAAACCTGACTCAGTGAAGCGCAATTCGATATAATAGGTTACAATCTGAGTACCGCACGATTAGCAACCCTAACAGATTCAACTTATGCAAGGACACTCGGCTGCTTCTGCTCTCCCAAAACTCAAGAAATGAGAAAACAGTCAAGATCATACAGCGTGACCCCGGCGGCAGAACGCTGCGCGCGTCTCAAGTTGCCTGCAGTGAAACAGAATTGTTTGACGGGCAAATTTAGGTTAAGGATGGGGAATGGGAATTGATCACCTTGCGTTATAATGGCGCTTGTCTATGGGATTTGTGGATGCAGCATGATGGGTTCTGAGGATTACGTTGTTGGCGTGGATGGTGGTGCAAGCAAGACAGTTGCATTGGTCGGAACCGCGGACGGCAAGATTCTGGGACGCGGGAGCGCGGATTCCTCAAACTATCACAATGTAGGATCCTCAGCGGCGAGTGAGGCCATCAGGACCGCGGTCCTTCAAGCAAAACAGAATGCCGGTCTTCATGCCACCAGGCTCGGTACTGCGATCGTAGCCTTAGCTGCAATCGATTCCGCCAATGACGCCAAGGAGGCTACTAGGTTCGTTCGACAAAAACAACTCGCCAAAAGTAGTTTTGCGATTCACGACTCTGTTGCCGCCCTTTACGCTGCAACACGTGGAGAACCGGGAATTATTGTGAATTCAGGCACAGGCTGTTTCGCGGCGGGGACAAGCCGTGCGCGGAGATATGTTAGGGTGGGTGGCTGGGGAAACTTAATCGATGATAAGGGCAGTGCATACGATATTGGAATGAAAGCCATTACCTTGGGTTTCAGAATGGTTGATGGACGAACCCCGCGAACAAATTTGATGTCGCTTGTAAAGCGCGGGTTAGGGGTGAAGATGTTTGATGAAATTCAAGACCTTGTCTACGTACAGAGGATTGGCGTTGACAAGATTGCACGGCTGGCACCTTTAGTATCTAGAGCTGCAATTAGAGACAAGGTTTGCCAAAATATTCTCAAGGATGCTGGGCTCTCACTTGCCGAACTTGTCTGCACTGCTGCAAGAGAATTACAACTTACAAGAAAACAATTCGTAATATACACAACAGGTGGCGGCTTCAAGGCAGGGCGATATCTTCTCAACCCCTTCACATCAGAGGTCAAGAAAGTATGTCCTCATGCTCGAATTAAGGGACTTGAAACCGAACCCGTTAAAGGAGCCTTCTGGCTGGCCGGAGAGTTAAGCAGACGAGGACTTCACAGTAAACCCGGTGGATGGGTTAAGCTTTCCAGTGCGATCCCATGACACGTCTAACTCTAGTGCCGGCGGCTTGCGCCTACTGCCATGCGCTGTGATCTTGATATATTGGTCGACTATCAATTTACCTTGATTATCGAATCTTGGCTTGGAGTAACCTGGTGGGTTATTGCAACACTACATGCAAAAAGAAATTTTCGAGCAACCCAGGGCCATAGCAGATACATTGAAACAAACCTCTACGCAGGCAAAAGACATCGTTGGCTCATTGAGCTCTCAGAACCC
>DATIYC010000150.1:0-38888 GCA_035517955.1 Candidatus Acidiferrales bacterium
ATGCGTGAACGATAGTGTTTTGTCAGACTCGAAAGACTCATCGAAAGATGAACTTCCGGAGTTCATGCCGTCAACCGGGGAAAACCACGGGGGTTCAAATCCCACTCCCTCTGTTTTGGATCGAGCCCATGTATCGACTAATGCTTGGCGATGATTCATCTCCGTCGAAACTTCGTGCAGCGCGCTTTAACAAGTCTCTCGACGGTTCGTGGCTTAGGCACGTCTCGAACCCACGGTATTCGTGGGCTCGAATCCCTTCGAACCATTCGACCATTCTGTTTCGGGCAAACGGTTTAGAGCCAGATACGCATTAGATCAATTCATGAGCGAATCACCGGACGAAAACTCTTCGAATTCTGAAAAAGGTCGGGTGTTCGTCCAGCCCTGTGCAAGTACTACGGGGGGTTCGAATCCTGCCCCGCGTACTTTCTGACGGACCCTGCGCACTCGTTTCCGCTGGAACAAGGCAGGAAAAGTCTCAGAACTGAGGTGGGCAGAAAACAGCTAAAATGGGAAATTGCGCGATTCGTTGTTCCTTCATCATGCGAGTGTAGAACCTAGACTCTGGGACAATTCTTCTTGTGTAACGGGAAGATGTCCGAACTGTTTGTTTCGAAACCACACTTATCGCATACGAATCGTTGTCCTTCCTTTTCGAATGTAGACACCAAGTTTGTACCCTACCACACTCGCAGGTCCCTTCCCCAAATACTTTATCGCTTCACTCAGCATGAGCAGGCGTTCTCTGTCTCGTATTTCTCCGTTCATGTGTTCCGTCTTTTGTCGTGGACTCCGCTTCAGCGTTTTCGTAGCCTGTAGAATCCGACCTTGAGGAAGTCTGTAACGGCAAAGGCTGCGAGTGCGTATCCCCAGACAAGCGCTGCTAACTCCCACCCCATCGCGGGTAGCAGGATACCGTAAACGGTGATGATCGTGGCGGTCAACTGCGTCAATATGACCGCAAGGAACAACGGCTTCGCAGGCCTTACCGACCAGAATGATCCCTTCGTCCGGGCTACAAAGAGATTAAGATGCCCCGCCAAGGATAGCTTCAGATAATGAACGACTGGAGAATCAGCGGGTTCAAGTGCAAAACTTGCAGTCCGATGATGAGTATTCCGAAGGACGATACCGTTCCCACACTGCCCAAGAATGATGAGATTCCCAAGATCGTCCGCATGTTCCACTTCTCGGGCTTCTGGGAGATCTTGACATTGTCGTAGGCTATGGTCATGATTGGCATGTCGTTAAGGAGAGCCAGCAGAACTTTCATCAACGCAGTGACCGGATAGAGCTGAAACACGATGATTGAGAACGAGATGAAGAAGAGCACTCGGAACGTCTCGCTGATACGATAGATTGCGTAGTTAGTCATGTGCTGGAATATCTTCCGGCTTTCAGTCACGGAATCGATGATTACCTCTTTCTCCGCCATTGTCTGCGGACGAACGGCCTATTTCTTGAGGGCGCACTCGCTGTTGTTGTGATTATTCTTGTTGCTGCGTTAATGAGGCGAGGGCAGGCAAGAAATAATGCACGTAACTTTTCGAATAGGCTTGTGAGGAAGTCGTGATGTTCTTCTTCGTCAGGTTCTATCTCTTCCACCATTTTCTTAGTTGCCACGTCGACTTCATTCCAGGCTACCCCCCGATATGCTGGTATAGTTTGATAGCGGCCCAACCCGAAACCATCCAGGAGAGGCTGCAAGCCCTCAACCCCAAGCCCAGAACTGTAGTAACTACACCCCCCCAACCCACCCCCCAAAAACCTTGCATAATTTCTCATATTTGCTCAGGCCTGAAACTCGGTTTTCGCATAATTCCCATAATTCCACACATAACCCCCCAGGAAAGCTTGAAACCGGTGGGCCAGGAGAGGATGCGGTCCGCAGAAATTGGAAGTTCGAATCATAGGTCCGGTGCGGGGAGTGGGATTCGAACCCACTGGTATCGGTTGAACTCGCTCCGCAAACCTGTTGGTGTCCTGTCGGCGTCAGAAGATTCACTCATCTAACTGACACCAAAACCAGCATAGTGGTATGGCAAAAGAAAAACTACTCGGCATTCACGACGAGATTGTTTGCCGAGTCATAGGATCAGGGGAAACGCGGGCAGGTGCACGAGTCATGGAAGTCTTGGTGTCGCTAGTTAATCCCGGGGAACCACAGGGCGCTTGAGCATGTCTTGGTCTTTGACAACGCACTGAGAGTATCTTGGCAGCCTTGTCTCATTAATTCCATTCACCTTGCTACTGGAATTCTCCCTTGGAATTCCAGGGAACTTCTTCTCGACAATTGTGCAGCATCGAAGTTCCTGCGGTCCGCCTCCGAGAACCATGCGCGATGTGAACTGAAACAGGAATACCGCGCGTGTTTTCTTATACTATTGAGTTGTGACTCAAATTGAACGGTTTGTGATACAATTGCTTGCATGAAGCTCAGAGCACCAATGAGATTCGAAAGAACTCTCATCCTAAACGCCATTCCTATCTTACTCATTCACTACACCTCCCAGCCCTAGGTAAGCGTCCAAAAATAGATGGGAATTTTTCACAGCTTTTGTAGACAGTTATGACGTGATTCCAAAATTATTGCCTGCCAGCACGGAAAAACATGCCGTAGTAATAGATTGCACGACGAATTCTGCGTGATGTCCGAGAATGAGTTGGATTTGCTCTTTATTATAAGTTACGGGGGGATTTTTAGCGTTGCGAATTTTGTTAGCTTTGTTCTGCGCCCTTTTCACCACTAGCTGTTAAATCGTTGAGAGATCGGTCGGACGAGACAAGGCTGTGAGGATCCTCCTATTGCTATCGTACAGTCAGATTATGGTTCTAATGCGACTTTGTCAACGTAGCGTTTTGTTGGTTCTCTATCGTACGCAACGCGGACCTTAATGGCGCTACCTCCTCTGCCTCTATGTCCAGTAAACGTTCTAAGCTCAACAAGTCCTCTTGTGATTAGCTCATTCATGCTTGGCCCGTAACGGCCTGACCTACCGTATAGAGTTCCTTGCGGTATCTTGCATGCATCCGCTATCTGGACGAGACTTCTCCACCCCGATTGCTCGATGTAGAGTCGCTTCCTCATGTAATCTTCGATGAAAGCGTCTACGAGAAAATCAAACAGGACCCTAGCCTGCAGGTTGACACTCTGAACCGCAAGCAATTCTGGTCCCTCGTCTTTTGGAGGAACTGGCTTCGATGGTTTAACCGCGCTCGAAAGGCCCGTGCGTCTTTCTGGTTCAAGGGGAAGATTCGCTCTTTTCAGGAGGTCGTTAAACCTTGGATCTCTACGAACTTTTTCCATGAGCGGAAAATACCTTATGAAACCGAAGACATTTGTGAAATCATGTTCATCGAAACCCTTCTCCAACCATTTGAAGCATCCGTCGAGGTCACCCAGACCCACATACACCCAAGCGATATCCATCGGCGCAATTGAAAAATCCTTTTCGATATCTCTCTGCAAAGTGTTGAGAATCGCGATTGCATCCTCACGCCTGTTTGTAACGGCATAAATGTAACCGAGGTGTGAATCAATATTCTCCCCACGACTGCTAGAGAAGAGTTGTTTCATTTTTCGGTAGCACGTCAGAGCCTGCGTGTAATCAGACTTAACGAGGTAATAGTCTCCTAAAGCGCGCATGCCGAATGGACTCTCAGGGTCGATTTCTCGAATCCTCTGTATCCTCTTGAGAACCTCTTCATCATTTCCTTGGGAGAGGTACATATCAGAGGCCACATAGATAATGATCGGTGAAAGTGGGTCCAGCTCTTCTGCGCGTAATATCTCAGCACGTGACTCCTCGAATCTCCCTTGATCACGCAGACAATCAGAGTACCACAAATGTGCCGTCGCATAGCTAGGATTAACCGCTATTGAATGCTTGAACTCTCGTTCTGCTTCCGCATATCGATAATTCTCCTCATACGACCCAGCAAGGTGAACACGCGCTTCAGGAAGGCTTGGGTCAAGATCGAGTGCCTTTGTGAAGAAGGCTTTGTTTTTCTCTCGACATTCAGACCATGCAGCGAAGCGATACTCGCCGAGGAGAAGCCAGACAGCCGCAAGACCCGCGTACGCACGCGCATAGTCTGGATCATGCCTAATTGCAAGCTCAAACTGTTCTTGTGCGCCTCTAATGCCTTGTTCCGATCTATCGCGGAGGAGTGTTGCGCCTTTCAAGTATGCGACGTGTGCGATAGCATTCTGCGTCTCCGTTCTTTCGATGCGTATCTCTTCCGAGGGTGCAAGCGTCACTCGTAATTCGTCTGAGATATTCTTCGCTATGTCGCTTTGGATAAGAAAGATGTCGTTAAGGTCTCGGTCATATTGATTGACCCACACATGCTCTTCGCTAGCAACATCTATCAACTGAACCGTAACACGAATCTTATTCGCTGATTTTCTGACACTGCCCTCAAGTATCGAACCCACTCGAAGTTCACTGCCAATTTGAGAAATTCCCTTTTCTGTTCCTTTGAAGCGGCTGACAGAGGTCTTCGCGATGACTCGTAATCCTTTGATCTGTGATAGGACTGTGATCAGTTCCTCGGTTAATCCATCAGCAAAGTAACCGTCGTTAGGATCTGGACTTATGTTTTCGAATGGCAGCACAGCTATACGGGTCTTCAGGCCATGAACCTGATCTAGCGACGCCGGAGTCTCCTCCCCAGACAGGACTATTCCGTACAGGTTCATGGGTAGTTCAATGTTCTTCAGTTTCTGATCGGACAATTTCGCGGTAGAGTTCGGAATCTTGTTTCTCACCTGTAGGTAGACGGGTTCTGTGATGCAGATACCGCCTGAGTGAGCGAAAGATTCGACTCTGGATGCAAGGTTAACTGCATCCCCGAAAATGTCCGTTCCATCGTGTACGACGTCTCCTTCGTGAATGCCGATGCGTACGTTGATTCTATCCAACTCTGCTACCTTTAGATTGTACGCGCGTAGCTTTTGTTGGATCTGGATCGCGCATAGTGTAGCATCAAGAGCGCTTTCAAATTCTAGGAGAAACGCGTCTCCTATCGCCTTGATTTCTCTCCCACGATGTTGAGTTAAGGCTGAGCGAATGATATCATTATGTTCCTTGAGAAGATGGAGGGCACGTGCTTCATCGCGTTGGCTGAGAGCAGTGTAGCCTACAAGGTCAGTGAAGACGATGGCTGCTAGTCTCCTCTGCTCTTGGGTCAAGTTAGGAACGATTGAAAATTGTAGGACGGTTGGATAAAGCCTTTAGACCAGGTTGGCCAGAGAATCATCTGCAGATAATCGTTCAGCGTTCGTCACTAGATCAGCCTGAATTGCTAAGAACGATTTCCCAGGCTGATAGTTGAGAGCAACAAGAACGTTCCAAGACTCGTGGAAACGAACCATTGCAACCATTACGTGTTCTGCACTCGATTTCTGAGATCACGTTTGCGTGATGCCTTAACTCGGAGATGTCTGGCAAGGCGCTTAAGCTCCTCTTGATCCAGCCACGTTACGTTCAAGTAGTCGATTATCTCATCGTCAGTCATTCCGAGTCTGTGCGCTTCTTTTATTGTATGTCTGTATGCTTCGAGCTCAGTGGGCCTATCAACATATTCAAACCTCTTGCCGAAATTCAATGAAAGCTTTTTGCCATTCATGAACTGCTTTACGTGAACAAGTTCGTGAATCAGATCCAGATAGATTGATCGCCTTTCTCCATGCTTTATGTAATTCGCATTGGCGATCAAGTGTCCGTCTTTGTCGCTGACCCAGATGTAGTCAGACCGAGCATCAAGAAACTCTACTCGAAGTTTGCCTAGAACTTCATCGGTTTCATGCCCAAAGATCTCACGAACAGCAAGAACCTCCGTGAATCCTTTGAAATAGTCGTTAAACCTGTATCTCGCCTTGGATCCGCTTTTCGTCATAGGAAAGTGCCGCAGAATCCGAACGCTATTCAACCCGGATATTCGGCTTCTTGCTGACAAAGTTTCCCTACCTTCGCCACATTATAGTCGGCATCGTCTCCGCCTCTCAACCAGTCTCTAGCTATGTTTGGGAAAGCGCGCACCACCGGGATCCTTAGTCCTACTCCATTTGGAACCAGTTGGCTGGCATTCGGTTAGCAAATTCTCGACAAATGTAAGATGCATGTTTTCTTTTCCTGTGCTCTCCTTTCGCGTGCCGACGAAAAAATCTTCTAGGTCGGAGAGGTTTTCAGTTGTTAGGTTTGTTCGTCAAGGAGATCTGCTGTCCTTCTTGCTGATCGCGTAAGTGTAATCCTTCTCTAGGGCGGCCACGTATTTATCCCACATTTGATCGGTGCCTTTTCTATCTTCTTCTTTGGTTGGGGCTTCAATAACCTTGTACTTTTCTGTAAACGTCATGTTGAGCCTTGTTCTTTCTGATCCGATGCGTGTTAACTTGTAGATGCCTATTGCGTCCTCATCTTCTCCGACTTGATCCAGGTGCCAGGCTTTGGGGGAGCGTAGTGTGACCATTTTCACGGCGATAATGGCCCTTCCATTCCGCACATATGTTCTAAGGTATATGACTCGGCGACTTGTTCTCTGCAGGATCTTGGACTGCGCCTCTGATCCCGTTATCAGGTTGTCATCCTCTCTGTAATCTGTACACCAATCATAAACAAATTTGAGGGGTGCATTGATTATTTTCGTCACACGGTACGTGTGACGCTTGGAATAGCGAACCATGGTTAGTGCTGAAAAGACTTCTGATTATATGAATTGCCTTTCAACGGACTTGACAACTCCTCCAGCTGCTTGTTTAATGAGGATGAGTGGTGCGGGGAGTGGGACGTTCGTCCGGATTTTAGGCCGGATTTCGAACCCACGAAGGCCTACGCCACGGGATAGCTCACCCGCGCGCAAAGCCGTGCGCCATTGCGAATCTTGAGTGTAGCGCGCGTGGCCAAGCGTAGGCGTGAAAGGGCACGCGACCCGCCCATTTGACCTGGCTCTGGTATCCCCGCACCATTCCGCCTACAACCAACAATTCCGAATTAAGCTAATCGCCCCATTACACGAACAGTGTTCATATGCACGAGTACACCCAACGTTACGTTAGTGTCGATTCTTGTCAAGAAGGTTCGAGCGCTACGTCTTCGGAGCCATTCTGCTAGTTATCGGACTAATTCTGCTAAGCTACCTAGGCGGTTTCAGTACTCCATGGCAGATTTCGGCGCTCTTTCTAATCGGAGTAGGCGTAATTTTCTGTGTCGAAGCGATTCTGAAAGCGAAATCTCCAGTCAAGAACGAAATGTCGCCAAGAGTAACCTTGGCTTACGGAATTCTAGCACTCCTAATCGGCGTGCTCTGGTATTCCCTTTCCCTTCAACCCTTGATAGCAGAGTATCTTCTAGTCGTGATCTTCATCTTCTTCGGATTACTATTCCTAGCCTACACGCGGCTGAAGTAGCCTCATTCAACTTTCGTACCACAACTCTGGCAGAACTTCGCACCTGCCGGAATCACTGTGCCGCACTTGGCGCAGTTTTTCAAAGGCGGTGAAGCGGGTGGAGTCGCTGCCACGGTCATGTTCTGTCCACAGTTAGGGCAGAATTTCGAAGTCGACGGGATGTGGGCTTGGCAGTTGGGGCAGACAATTAAGGCGACTGACATGCCTGGTCCAGAGGGTGCGGTCTGAAAGAGCGGTGGGACCATGACCATGCCAGCCCCAAACGCAGCACCACCACCCGGTGACTTGGCAAGCGATGCTGCAGCATCCTTCACAGTTTCCATTCGAATCACTTCATCCGGTGACACGCCGCCGGACTTCAGCCAGAAGAGGCGGTCGCGGAATTCAGGCGTCGTATCTATGCCTTCAAACTTGAGGTCGATCATCTGCACGCCTACGCGTTTGAAGTAGTCGCCCAGGTTGGCTTTGACTAGGTTTGATGTGTCGTCTAGTTTTCTGAACACTGTCTGTAAGTCATACTTGGAGAGTTCGTCGATCATCCTCTCATTGATGAATCCGCGAAGGTAGTTGTTCACCTCGGGAGTTGAATAAGCGTTCTGTCCACCAACAACCTCGTTCACGAAGACTGATGCATCCTCTACTTTGAACCAGAACGAGCCGAAAGTCATCAATGGGGCGAGTTCGGTGGTTTGGGCGCGGTTGCCAAATTTTCCGACGAACTGCTTGTTGGATACGAAGATGACGCTGGCTTTGAAGGGTGTTTTCTGGAAGCCAGCGATCCTGGAAAGAACCGTAGTTAACAATGGTAGGTTCAGCGTAGTGAGTGTATGTCTTCCGGCGCCGAACGTGTCGTAGCTCTTGCCATCCCGGAAGAATACAGCGTTTTCATACTCGTGGACGACTAGCTGCGCGCCCCACGTTATGTCCTCGTTGGGGTAGCGCCAAACAATATCCTCAGGTCCAGCTCCAGTCCACTCAATTACTTGGGGCATTAGTCTTACACCTTAACTCCTTCAATAACCGCTTGCCGCTGATCGAAAGCTGATTCAAGATTTCCGATTGATCCATCCAGCGCTTGTTGGGTAGCTCTAGCATTTTCCAGCTTCCCCTGGCTAAGGTCCGCCTTGAAGCTACTAGTCGCTTCTCCAATCTTCCTAGCAGAATCCATCAGCTGCGTATCAAAAGCGAGCATGTTGTCAAGCTCAGGCTCGTCAACCTTGATCGAGTCGAAGAACCCACTATAACCATACGAGGCACGGTTAATTTTCTCCGCTACCAAGTCGATCTTCGCAATGAGCCGGTTCTCGGGTTCCATCAACTCGCTCGCCTTCGCGTCGCTAAGTGCTTGGAAGCAACTCATCAGGTCGTCTCGGGACTGTTCCAAAGCTTTGTAGATGTAGTTTCGAACAATCCGGTCAGCTTCCCTTCTTTGCTCTCTGAGTTTGTACCCTCGAAATCCTGGGAGTATGAGCTCCAAGCGTTCAAGCAGCTTCTCGCTTCCTTGAACTCTCTCTAACGGAGGCTTAGCTGTCAAATCAGGTTAACTCACTAAACGCCTCTCGGCCCGTACGTTTTAAGGATGATTGACCAATCATCCATCCTCAGCCGATTCTATACGAGTCTGATATCTTCACCAGGCAAGTCGCCCTTTATGGTCTGGCCTGATGCGCCGTCGATCATGGCTTGGTATCTTTTGCCTTTGTAGCTGTAAGCTAGGAACCAGACCGGGGCGTGTAGGTAGTATGTGGTTGAGATTTGGAAATTCGTCTTGATCTCTTCAATTTTATCAACTCTGTCTTTGGCTAAGTATTGGTGGAGATTGTTGATTTCATCCCGCGCCCTTTCCGCAGCGTCCTGTGCCGTCATCTCACTGTTTAGAACCTTCGCACCCTTCTCGATCTTCGTCGCCTCGAAGGGAATTTTACCCTCGAGGGAGAGGTGGTATGATCTGGTGGGGAAGTCTGTTTGCGTACGTGCAAGAACCATCCAATCGTAATTATTTGAAATATCTCCCTCCCTCTCTGTGGCCGGGGAAATGCGTTCGAAGATTCCTTTGTAATGTGAGCTAGCCTCACCGCTCACAACCCAGAACGGTAGGTAGGTTAGGGTCTGTTCGGTTAGGGATGCTTTCTTGCTCAAATCCTTCGGGGCAATGAAACTGTTCTTCATCCAATTCTTCGTTACGTCAAAGATTTGTGCCGCTGCTGTTGTGTTTAGGATTAGAGAGTGTTCGAACTCGAATGCTTTGCCGGTATCGACGACGCTGGTGAATCCGCAGTAATTGCAGGTGATTAGTATCTCACCGGGCTGAACGGGGAGTGGCGCGCCGCAGTGCGAGCAGCTGATCTCCTTTGTTACGGTTACCGTGAATTTCACTTCCCGTCGTGTGGTAGACTGTGCACCGTGTAGGATAAGTGTTCGATACTGTTTGGCAGCGATGGCGCGTAAGCAGCTACGCTTAATTCGGTTAGCGCTTTAGCAGCTGACGAACCTTCACTTAGGGGACTGGGAATGGGTAACTTAGCTCAATTGAAAGGAACAATGCTCTTCACAATTCTGATTACGCTAATCATCTTCGTCGCCTTCATTGGCGTCATCTCGTTATTCTTCAGTTATGCGACTGACCTAGAGTTGGATCCTGCCTCAATTTTGATTGGCGCTCTCGTGCTCGCCTTCATCTTCATGCTCATCCAATTCGCTATTAGCCCCTCGATTGTTCGCTGGAGCACCAGGCTGCGTTACCTTCAACCCGGCGAGAACCCGTGGCTGGAAGGTCTAGTGACCAAGCTTTCGCAACAGGCAGCTGTCAAGATGCCTCGTCTCGCAATCGTCCCCAACAGAACGCCAAACGCGTTCGTCTTTGGGAACTCAAGCAATAACATGACCTTGGCTGTGCACCAGGGACTATTAGATCAGTTGAAGGAGGATGAGATACAGGGCGTTCTTGCTCATGAGTTAGGCCACGTGCGACACAAGGATTCAATCATTATGACCTTCATGTCAGCCATTCCACTGGTAGCTTACGTGATCGTGCGGATGGCTTTTGGTTTCGGTTATGTTGGTGGCTATGGGGGCGGGGGCAGAGGTCGAGGTAAGGGCCAGAATGATGCAGGGCTTTTCATCATTGCTGCTGGAATTGTGGCCCTCGTAGTTTACTTCATAGCTCAACTGCTGGTCCTCAGGTTAAGTCGCTTGCGAGAGTCGTACGCAGACGCTTTCTCTGCGTACCTTACAGGCGTCCCTAGGGAGCTGGAAAGTGCACTTGCCCGCATAACCTACGGGCTCTCCCTAAGCCCAGAAGAAACACATGGCGCACGAGCCCTGTACATATCCGACCCCGCATTGGCGAAACAGGAAATGGGGCAAGTTATGGAGCACGCCAACCGCTATGACCTCAACAGGGACGGCGTACTAGATGAGCATGAGCTTGAGTTGGCAATGGAGCAGGAGGCAAAATCGCGCTGGCACACATTAAATACTGCCTTCGCAACGCACCCACCCACATACAAGCGCCTACTCATCCTACGACAGATTGACCAAGAAATCCAGAGCCGTGGCCTACAAACGTCAAACATATACGAACACGCATAGGAAATAGTCTACGAGGCCTCAATTTTGAAACTGCCACCGAAGAAAGTAAGTGCTGAAATAGAGAAGCTGGGCAACTGGCAGCTAAGAGGGAAAACTATTTCCCGACATTTCATGTTCGACGATTTTGCGCAGGCGTTACGTTTCGTAAACCGTGTCGGCAAGTTAGCTGAGGCAGCTAACCATCATCCGGATATTACAATCTACAACTACAACCGAGTGAAACTTGCATTGACAACCCACGACGAGGGCGGGCTAACCGCTAAGGACTTTAGGCTAGCGGCTAAAATCAACAAGATCGCAAAGTAAAACGGGCATCGGCTTAGAGAAGTTCGATCTCGATAAACACTTTCTCGGGCGTTTGAATCCTCATCAAGCGTTTCAAAAATCGTTCGTTCGGGTCCACATCGATAAGGCGCTTGTGGATCCGCATTTCCCAACTATCCCAAGTGTGCGTTCCTTCGCCGCATGGGCTCTTTCGGGTTGGGACCCAGAGGCGTTTGGTTGGGAGTGGTATTGGTCCGCGCAGTTTCACACCTGTGCGTTCGGCGATCTTCATTATCTCGCCGCAAATGCTGTTCAAGCCTTGAGGGTCGGTGCTTGACAGCCGAATTCTCGCTTTATTCGCCAAGGTTTTCCATCCGCTTTAGGTGTGAAGCAACCCACTAGGCCAGAGGGCCTTTTAAAAAGAGTTCGGACCATGCGAAAACGCGGAAAAGCATCCGCGCTCTACAAAATTTTGTGGAAAGAAAAATTTCGGAGCCTGAGAAGATTACGCTTTCTTCTCAGACAGTTGCGCTTTCTGTGTGACTTCTTGAACGACGCCTACTGCAATCGTGCTGCCCATGTCGCGGATCGCGAAGCGTCCTAGTTGTGGGATCTGCGAGTAGGGTTCGACGGCTAGCGGTCGTAGTGGTCTGATCTTGACGAGTGCCGCGTCGCCTGTCTTGAGGAAGTCTGGTTTTTCTTGTGTTACGTTGCCTGAGCGCGCGTCAATCTTCTGTATGAGTTCGGTGAGTGTTGCAGAGGTTGTTGCTGTGTGTGCATGCATGACTGGTGTATAGCCCGCGGCGATGGCGGTTGGGTGGTAGACTACGATTATTCGTCCGATGAATTCAGCAGCAACGGTTGGCGGCGCAGATGTGAGGCCGGCCACGTCTCCTCTGTGCACGTCGGTTTTTGCTATGCCTCTTACGTTGAAGCCCACGTTGTCGCCGGGTACAGCTTGTGGGATTTTCGTGTGGTGCGTCTCAATGTCTTTGCACTCGCCGCTTGCGTTTGCTGGCATGAAGATGACGTTATCGCCAACCTTCAGTACGCCTGTCTCCACTCTTCCTACTGGGACGGTGCCTATGCCGGTGATCGAGTACACGTCCTGAACGGGGATGCGGAGTGGTTTGTCGGTTGGTTTGGGTGGTTCAGTGAAGCTGTTCAGCACGTCTAGAAGTGTTGGTCCTTTGTACCAGGGAGTTTTGGGTGAGGGTTTGATTAGGTTGTCACCTAACCAGCCGGATACTGGAACGACCTGAATCTTGGATGTATCGTATCCGACTACTTTCAGCAAAGCCTCCATCTCTTTCTTGCATTCCAAGTAGCGGTCCTCTGCGTAGTTGACGCTGGCGTCGTCAATTTTGTTGATTGCGACCGCTATTTGTTGGACGCCGAGGGTTCTGGCTAGGTATGCGTGTTCTCGTGTTTGGCCTCCGGGGCCAACTCCAACCTCGAATTCTCCCTTCTTCCCGGAGACGACGAGTATGGCTGCGTCTGCCTGGCTTGTGCCGGTGATCATGTTCTTGATGAAGTCGCGGTGGCCGGGTGCGTCGATAATCGTGAAGAAGACTTTGTCAGTTTCGAATTTCTCGAACCTAAGGTCAATGGTTACTCCTCGTTCCCTCTCTTCCTTCAACGTGTCGAGGACGAAAGCGAACTTGAAAGTCTCCCCTTTGCCAAGCTTTGTCGACTCGTCGGCGTACTTGGCAATAGTCTTCTCGTCAACATTCCCTGTCTCGAAGAGCAGGTGCCCAGTCATTGTGCTCTTTCCGTGGTCAACGTGACCGATGATGATCAGGTTTAAGTGAGGTTTCTTACTTGCGGACATCTTTCATCGTTCCAAACGGTTTCTGATTCAAGTCAAGATTGGTACCCAGTATTTAAGGTTAGGATATGGCGAACATTACGAATAACGAAAAGCGCGCCCGGCGAGAATTTCTAAAAAAAGAAATTGCGTGAACTAGACGTTTTCAGCGTGAGGCTAATGCTACTCGCTCCATCTCGTCGCGTTTGCGCACCGCGAAGCTTCTGTTATCCCGTTGCGCCGCGTACATAATCTCGTCAGCGAGGCACTCGTCAATAGTCTTCGGGTTACTGTAAGCGGCCTGCCTCGCCCCATCCGTCATGAAACGAAGGGACATGTCGATTCTTCGAAGTGGTGCGATGTCAACCGAGATTGGGTAAACGATTCCACCGTAAGCAATACGTGTTACATCTTCCGCGGGGGCCGTGTTCTCTACGGCATGCACGAGCATCTCCACAGGATTCTTACCCGTCTTCAAACCAACGATCTCCATTGCGTTGCGAACTATTCCAACGGCCTTCGCTTTCTTGCCACCGACCCTACCGGGCCTCATCATGTTATTTACAAGTCTTTCAACGATGCTTATGGTTGCTTTTCGAAAACGCTTGTGCTCATGCCGCCCACCACTGTGCGGGTACAAGATAGGTTGTGTGGAAACATATTTTTCGAGGCCGGCATCTTTGACTTCAATGTCACGCGTATCCCATTTATCGAAGACTTTGAGCTCGGGTGGCCTACGACTCATCGATTCAAACCTGCGTTGTGCATTTTGGTAGCCTAACTGAAAGCGGTATATTAAGCCTTAACTTAGCCGACGAACTCCGATTTTGTCTTCATGTTTTATTGGAAGATTTTCGGGAATCGTCTCACAACGATTGATGCCCAGGGAGCTGCTCTTTGTGTCGCTAAGGTCGAGGCAACCGCTGAGCCTTCAACCCATCTTGAGGAGCTCAACTCTGTTTCGTTAATCTTAGGCTCTTGGGCTGTGTGGAGTAAGCCGACTCCGCATACTTCCCACTCGCTCAACATGAAGTCTGGTGGAGTTTGAGGGTTGGGGTATGTTGGGTCCGGCGCGTGGTATTGGAACTTGCCCAGAAATTCCAAGTCCGCTGATTTTATCTTGAGCTGTAACTCCTCATTTAGTTCCGCCGTCATCTGAGTGATGTAGTCATTTTGTCCCCATTTCGGGTGTCCAGCCATTGTGACATCCCAGAATCCAGGGAAAGATGCTGGAAAAGATAGGTCGGGTCGAGTCATGGAGCGTTGGGTTAAGAGTACCTTGTCTTCCTGATTCTTGACAACGACCACGAGGCCTCTGTGGAGAATTCCGTTCCCACGGTGTGCTTCTAGTCTCTCAACTGGGCCAATTACCTTGTCCTGCCCGTCAACCTGTATGAGGAGTTCACTCATGTGCCTCCCCCAATCCAGTCTACCGTAGTAGCATCTATTGAGCTATCCCAGTTTTGACGGTTTGCGTTTTCAATTCAACTTCGAATGCGGTTTCCATGTTCTCAAGAGGACGGGGTGGTAACTATCGGTTACAATTTGAAATGCGCTCTGTTAAGTGAGGCGACGAGGGATCGCGGAACAAACCGATCTATATCCGGGTGAGTCGCAATTATGATTTCAGAGGTGGCGGACATGACAGGTTACTATGCTCAAAAACTGTCAGGTTTCCGCCTAAAAAGAGTCTACGACGTTGCACCCCCTCGAATCAAACAATATCTTGACGCCGAGGTGAATCATGTTCGAAACAAGATTCATGCTGACGACTCTGTTCTCGAACTAGGGTGCGGATACGGAAGAATTCTTCCTAGTCTTGCTGCGAAAGCAGGATGGGTGGTGGGAGTTGACACATCCCTTCCCACACTGAATCTAGGACAAGAAGAACTTCGCACACTTCAAAACTGTTCCCTAATTCAAATGAACGCATTGCAACTCAGCTTTCCAGATCAAACCTTCAACTGTGTAGCTTGCATTCAGAATGGGATTTCCGCTTTCCACGTAAACCAACATGCTTTGATCGCCGAGAGTATTCGTGTTACGAGAGATGGCGGAATTGTTCTCTTTTCGAGCTATTCAGACAAGTTCTGGAAGGATCGTTTGAGTTGGTTCGAGCTTCAGTCGAGGCTGGGTTTGTTAGGGGAGATCGACTATGACAAAACAATGGATGGAATAATTACCTGCAAGGATGGTTTCACTGCCACAACGGTCTCTGCTGAGGATTTCCGAACCTTAACCACCAATCTCAACGCCAGTGTGAACATTCTAGAGGTGGACAAGTCGAGCATATTTTGTGAGATAATGTCTAAGACTCGCATATGAGGTCGTCAACATAAATTCAATGATCTTCCGAGGCCGTATCAAACCGAGAAGAACGATCTAATGCTTGATTCTTATGTCAGCGGAATATGGCGGTGGCAGCATCCCCGTTGAATTGGTAGTCCTCGCACCGGCGGTTTCTCCAGAATCTCCTTTACCCTGTGATCCCATCAGCGCCTGGGCGCTCGCCTTACGACTGCTCTCTTCCGAGCCTCATCGGGTTCAACGATGCGGAAGTAAGCCCTTCCCTTCAGAAGGGCTCCAACCTACGCTGGCCCGGTGGGGCAGAGTCTCATCGTTGACCCTGAAGGCCTACCGGAGTCCAGAGATACCTCTCCGCCGGGTTAACGGGTCCCCGCGTGTAGCCGATTTCGGGTCACAGGGAACGGCTGGCTCCCCGATCCTCCTACCACCGCCAAAACAAAAGCGCACGAGTCATCATATAAACCGTCCCAGCTATCTTACGCAATCAAGCGGAACCCTCACGTCATTAAGAAACAATCCACTCACAGATTTACTACTGACATGTGGAGAACCAGTAGTGATTGAAAGGTTTCATGCTGCGGCAGTTTGAAGCATAAGGCAAGCCTCACAGAGTTCATGAGGAGTCGGGTCACCGCACCTCTCGCATTCGTATAGCTCAGATAGGGTTGACTCCATTGGTGTGGTGCTTCGCAGCTTCTCCGCTGATCGTATTAGCGTGTACTTAGTGCCAGGATGCTTCAGTTCCATTTGATTCAGGAAGCTTCGAATATCATTTCTTAACGCTTCGTGGCCGTGCGGGCAGGCTATGCTTTGAAAATCCGTCCTCGTAAGGTAAGCGTAGAGTACGATCTCCTTCTCTGGTATATCACACAGGGGTTTGATGCGCGGTACAAATTTCCCGCGCGGATCCTTGAGGATTGGGCCTGAGCGGATGATTCGAGTCGGGTCTCCATGCAGCATATTCAGAAGAATCGTTTGGGCTTCGTCGTCAAGGTTGTGTCCTGTCGCAATCTTCGTCGCTCCAATCATAGCTGCGGCTTTGTTAATGGCCTTTCTACGTAACACGCCGCAATACGCACAGGGTGTCTCTCCTAGCTGCTTGCCTGCGATCTCGTCGGTTGTCGTTCCGAAAAGCTCGCGGTAAGAGACAACCAGTTGTTCTACGCCTAGTTTCTCGCAAGTTTCCTTGGCAAATTCCAGGGCTTCCTCTCTATAGCCTTCTATTCCCTCGTCCACGCAAACCGCAGTGAGTTTGCTCTTAGGAAATCTCGTCTCCAGTTTCACGAACAGGTTAAGCAGGGTTAGGCTGTCCTTGCCGCCCGAGACAGCCACGGCAATGTGATCGTTGTAGTCAAGCATATGATACTTGATGACAGTCCTTCGAAACCGATCTTCGATCGCGTCACGAAAACACTTCGAACAGAATGCTACCCCTTCATGTTCTCTCGCGTAAACGGCTTCGCTCTTGCAATAGGTGCACGTTGCCATGGGCAACTGGCTAGTACCTCACGAACCCAAAACGAATGAGGGACAGGCCAATGTTGGCGAGTAACAGCGCCCACGCTATGGTGTTGGCTCCTTTCAGAAGTTTTGTCGTATCTTTCACGCCGAAGAGTTTGAGCAAACTATCAAGATACTTGTCTCCATCGAACGGCGCAGCCGGTAGCATGTTGATGAACGCTACGCTGATGAGCACATTATACAACCAAAACTCCTCTTCTTGAACGGCTGCCGGGAGGCCAGGTGAGAGAAACGGCAACTTAGGCGAGTATGCATCGCCCAATCCAACCCCAATTAGGGCGTGGCTTGAATTGGTTGGGTCTTGGGCTGTCTTGATGGCAAACGTACCATTTTGAGTTTGAAGCAACACTACCTGCCCAGGTTGAACTGATCCCATGTAGGCGCGGAGAGCGTTGACGTCTGCAATCTTCGTGCCGTTTACGCTCGTCACCGTGTCGCCAACACTTAACCCGGAGTGGTATGCGGGGAGAGTGGGGGAGATTGAGCTAATTGTCACGCCTCCGTGGGAATAGAATATCGCGGTCGTTGTAGGAAACGTAAACGCCAGAAACAGAACAAAAATGCCGAGCACGATATTCGTGAACGATCCGGCAGCGAAAACTCGTAGCTTCGACAGGTTTCTTGCTTGATTTAGTTTTTCCTCGACCGGTTCAACGAAGCCACCCATTACGACATGAGCGAAAATAAGGCCGGTTGATTTGAGAGGGATATGATCCGCTAAGCTTGCAATTCCGTGCGACAATTCGTGAGAGACTAGGAGGATGGAGAGGGCTACGGCTAGGTAGGGGAAGGTTTGGAAGGTGACGCCCACTCCGGGTATGGGTATGATTGGTTGAATGGCGCCTGCTTGTTTCGGTTTCACGAGAAGCAAGGACAAGTTGTTGGAAAGAAAGTAAAATGCAATCACCATCAATCCAACTCCCGTGACAATTCCAATGTTCCAAAATGTGCGCCAGAGAGTTGGGTTCCACGCGGAAATTCTCTCAATTATCTTATTCAATCGGGTAGTTCGGTAGATAAGCAAGTAAGGAGGCCCTGTTAGCCCGAACCGCTCTGCCTTAATCACATACCAAGCCACACAGATCGCTGCCCATATCACGATGTACCACCATGCTGCCGAGATGACGGTCCAAGCCATCATAATCATGTTCTCGAATATTGTGGCAAGAAATGGTGGCATGCGAAATCTTCGGCAGTCAAAATAGAATGTTCAACTAAAAGCTTTGCTTGAAGAAACGATTGCCTAGCGCTGGTACTTTCGACAAGGAAGCAGTGACGATTTGCCTGAACTCGTGATGGAGAGATTCGCGCCCTGTGTTAACATTCTCTCGGTTCGCTCTATATCTCTAGTAAAAGGACAGGGGACTAGACGAAACTGAGTTGTTGATTTTGTTGGTCGAGAATTGTTCTGAGGTTTTCCACACTCAGACGCATTCTAACAATTTCTAGTCACGATTTTTCAGGGATAGTTACGTCAGAGATCGTCGATGCTTGCCCCTCGTATCTGAACTCGATTAGTGACGAAAAGTCGTCTACTAAAGATATGGGGTATTGATTGTAGAGTAATCAAGGAACCCTTAATAATTCCCCAAGGTAACCGCGGCTATCGAGCCAGGAAACTTACGTTGACGCCCGAAGAAGAGGACAAAGTGGTCGAAGCTCTCGAGGAACTTCGAATAAACTACAACCTACGCCAGTGGAGAGTATGCTCACTAATCTGCGAATCTCTGGCCGACAAGTTCAAGGCTATCGCTAACCGCGAAACCAGAGCCTAGAAACAAAGCTTTTTCCTTTTACCGAAAAGTGAAAAGGAGTCCGCGTCTACTCTAAAGTTCCTTTAATCGTCGATGAAAATCCATCAGCGCCTTAGTCTTCTCTTCTGCCTCGTTCAGGGTGAATATTTTCATTCCACCGTCGAATCGTTCGTACAACAGAATTTTCTCCTTAATCAGAGGCTCAACGATTCGTGCAACAGTAGAAGGGGAAAGGCCTAGGAAGTTTGCTAAGGTGGCTTGGTTGAAGACTCGCTGTGCGCCTGCATTTTCCAAAAAATACTCCAAAAGCTTGACTTGAGCTTTGGATTGGAATACGTCCGACAGCTTGGACATTGGTTTTCACCTAGTCGTGAATAACTCGCGTACCAATCTTTCCGTTTCGAAGCGCCTTAACCACGTTCTGTGGTGTGCGGCCGTCGAGGATTATTGTTGGGAGGTTGGATCGTTGGATTATTCTTAATGCGAGTGGGTCCATGAGGTCATAGGCGCCTGCGGTCATTCCTGTTGTTGCAAGTATTTCCGTTAGCTGTTTCACGGTTACTTGTTCCAGTTTCTTTGCCATTTTGTCTTTTTCAGGGTCGCTTGTGTAAACGCCGTCAACGTCAGTAGCGTTGACAAAGATTTCTGCCCCAACGGTTTCGGCCGCTATAGCTGCGACCGCATTGGTTGAATGTCCTGGGGTCAGACCACCCATAGCCACGATTTTTCCTGACGCAAAATAATGTTTCAACTCGCCTATGCTGGTTGGGATTTCCGGAAACGCGTATTCACCCAGGCCATCTACGAGGAGGCGTGCGTTCAGTCTGCTTACCAATATGCCGATGTGGTCGCAAAGTGACTCTGACACGCTCATCTCCCTCGCAGCGTTGATGTAAGTCCGAGCGATTGCCCCCCCGCCCGTTACGACTACGAGGCGGTCCTGCACGAGCAGCTCTTTTAGAACCCTAACGTACTCTTCTACGAGCGGCTTCTCTCCGCGGCCTGGGAAGGCGAATCCGCCGAGTTTGATGACTGCTTTCAAGTCTACAGCCTTGGTTGATAGTGTTTTGAGAGTGTTATTTGATTTCTGAGGGGACCTATGTCGAGTTGACCAATGTATATAAAATCCGGAACCTAACCGTTGCGAAAGGCGTTTCCAGTGTCAACGAAGAAAACCTCCGACTCAATCGCCAGGTTCAGGCTCAAGAGGACATTGGAAATGCTCGCCTCGAAAGAGGGACGGGGCACTGAGCTAATCAGCCTCTACGTTCCTCCCGGAAGGAAGATTCACGAGGTCATGGCGAACCTACGCGAGGAGTATGGAACGGCGTCCAACATCAAATCCCGTACAACAAGGAACAATGTGATGGACGCGATCGATCGAGTTAGCCAACGGTTGAAGCTCTTCAAGGAACCCCCAAAGAATGGGTTAGTGATATTCTGCGGCGCCATTCCTCATGGTGCACCAGGGTCAGAGAAAATGGAGCTCTACGTTCTGGAGCCTCCCGAGCCAATCAACATTTACTTCTACCGTTGCGATGCAAAATTCCACATCGAGCCACTCCTAGAGATGACAACTGAACGAGACGCTTTCGGCGTAATCCTCGTCGATTCCACTGAGGCAACCGTAGCCACTGTCAGGGGGCAGCGTATGGAAATTCTGCAGGAGTTCAACTCGGGCATTCCAGGCAAGCACAGGGCCGGAGGTCAATCCGCTAGACGCTTCGAGAGAATCAGGGAGCAAGCCATGAACGATTACTTCAGGAGAGTTGCGAAGCACTCCTACGATTCGCTGACGAAGGTTGAGGGTCTGAAGGGGATTATCATCGGCGGGCCGGGACCAACGAAGTATGAGTTCGAAGAGGGAGATTATCTACATTATCAGCTCAAAGAGAAGATCCTCACCACAGTCGATACGTCGTATGTGGGCGATCAAGGAATCGAGGAAGTGGTCTCTAAGAGCCAAGAGATACTGAAGGGCGTTCGATATTTGGAGGAGAAGCGCCTTGTTCAGAAGTTCCTGTACGAGATCGGCCATGAAACGGGCCTCGGCGTTTACGGAGAAACGCAGGTTAGAAAGTTCCTCAACGCAAACATTGTAGATCTTCTTCTCGTCTCGGAAAAGCTGAATATTTTGCACGTCTTCACGAAATGCAAGAATTGCGGAGCAACGGAGGATGCGTTAATTCCTCAAGCTAACCTTGTGAAGTTCGAGCAGGAACTGCTGGGAACGGCTTGCAAGAAATGCAATTCAACAGCGCTGGCAATTGATAGTTCGATCGACTTAGTCGACGAGCTAATTGATATTGCAGAGAAGCAGAATACGAACGTGGCTGTAATCTCTACCGAAACCAATGAAGGGGTTATGTTGAAGGAATCCTTCGGCGGAATTGCGGCAATACTGCGCTACAAAGCGTCTTAGGTTCTACGACCCCAGTAACCCGGAGTCGTTCTGGAAGGAAACCGTGCACACTGCGGTGCAGTTTGTGGAGTTGTGAATTGTATTCCGTGCTTGTAGAGAAGTTTTGCCAGTAGGTCGTCGTGCTGGTAGGAGGGAGAGAGGAGATGTCGTATAGTTGTTCTTGGCGATTCGACCTCTGACTCCAATCGTCCGTCCGCGAAAGCCCTAACATGCCATTCCAAATCGTACCTGATCCGTCGCACATAACCGAACACTTGCCCTCTCTTGCAAATCTGCAATAGTCCCGCGCTCTTGAAACCCTCAGAGAGTAATGTACGGCGTAACCTCTCTACTTGCTGAGGATGAATTGAAAGCACTGGGCTCCCTCCTTAGAGGGTCGAGAGCCCGTCTACACTCGTCTGCCGCGTCGGCCGCCGGGTCGTCGAGTGCCATCATGCGGGATGGGGGTTACATCTTCGATTCGGCCGATTCTGAATCCGGCTCGAGCCAACATTCTGATCGCCGCTTGCGCTCCCGGTCCGGGGGTTCGCGCTTTGTGTCCACCGGGCGCTCTAACCCTAATGTGAAGGGAGGTAATGCCTCTATCCTTCGCGACTCTTGCCGCGGCTCCAGCCGCTTGCATAGCAGCGTAGGGCGAACCTTGCAACCTGTCAGCCTTAACATGTTGTCCGCCAGCGCTGCGCGATATCGTTTCAGCACCACTAAGGTCAGTTATGTGAACTAGCGTATTGTTGAAGGAGGAGTAGATGTTGGCTATACCCCACCGCTGAAGCGCTTTCTTCTCAGACACTTACCTATCCTCGCGAACTTTATGACACACGTCAACAACCAAACTCGTCATATTAAACCTTAGGAAAACAAAACGCGTTTCGAAAATGATCTTTATTCTTGTTAGTCGGAGGCTTCCCTTCCAACGTTGGTAACAGCCGCTATTCGAAATGTAGCAAACATTTAGCCAAGATGCATAATGGTTGATTGAACGTGTTCGAATTGTGCTTAGCCCATTTTTGACTTCTGAGATGCGTGCGTCAGAGCAGTTGTGATATAGTCGATTGAGCAGTCATCTCGTTAGAAAAGCGACCAAAACGGACTTGCCTTCGATTTGCGTTATCGAAGATGACTCATTCCCGGATCCATACCCACCTGCCTTAATCGAGAGACTTCAAAGTGAACACGCAGAGAGTTTCTTCGTAGTCGAGAACTCGAAGCGCAAGGTCGTGGGATATTGTGTCGCATCAGCGAACGCACGGATGGCGCATCTTATTTCAATTGGGGTGCTTCGCGCGCACCAACGAAGAGGTGCGGGAGAGGCCCTGCTCGGAACGCTCATAGACTGGTTGAAGGAGAGGAACGTTGCAGAGTTGTGGTTAGAGGTCAATGCAGGAAATTCCGACGCTATAAGATTCTACGAGCAATTTGGTTTTGAGAAAGTGATGATGCTTGAAAACTACTACTCAGACGGGTCACGCGCCCTCAGAATGCGGTTAAGGATGCTGAAGAAAACTCCGACAGGGAACGGAAGAGGCCGGAAGAAGTGAATTGTCGTTTCTTTCTTCTTGACGTGAATGAAGGTGAGTGGGAGGGCAAGCCTTGTGCTCGATTCTGGGGCATTGATACGGAAGGCAAACGGGTGCTTATCCTTGCTTCGCAAATAACGCCTTACTTCTACTTTCTACCCAGTGCTCCTGTCGACTTAGAGTCGCTACGATCGAAACTAATGCAACACAAGAAGTTCAGTAAAGTTTTGGACGTAATTGTTGAGCAACGAAGGCTTCTTGGTAACCGTCAAGAAGTTTTCAAAGTTCTTTGCTCTGATCCGGCAGCAGCCTCAAAGTATTGTAAGGCTGTGCCAAGATTCATTGGTGGTGGACGATGCTTTGACGACCTAAGACTGCCAGTTCGATATATGACTGATTGCGCGCTTACTCCATGTGGGTGGAATGCGTGTGAGGTCGAACAGGTAGATACTCAAGGTATGAGGGTGGACAGGATTTATGTGGCTAAAGCGCTTCCTTATAGTCTGCAGAACACCGTTCCTCCGAACCTGAGAGTTCTTGCCTTCACAACCCTCTCGGTAGCCGAGAAGGGCTCTGCTAATCCTGATGCTGACCCCATCCGTGCAATAGGTCTGGCGACAGATTCAGGCCACGCAGAACTTCTCCAGACAACTGGAGATGACGATTTGACCGTTCTCAAGGCTTTCTCTGAGTATGTTGAGAATTACGATCCCGATGTCATAGTTGGCTTTGATACCGCCGGGCATCATTGGCCATACTTAATGAAACGATGCAAACGGAAGAATGCAAGACTAATGATTGGGCGTGACCTGAGCGAGCCCCACTCGAGCGTCTTCGGTCATATTTCAACAACCGGCAGGGCAAACCTCGATCTGTCAGATCTAGCCAGTCGTATACCTGAGGTGAAGATCAAAACAATTGAGAACACTGCCAAATTCTTCGGCGTACCAGCGGCTGACAAAATCATGACAGTGGACGAATTTGAGCTAAACTCGCTGTGGGGGACGGAAAAAGGAAGAGAAATGCTGCTTGAGAATACGAGGCTGATTGCCAAGGGTTGCTTAGAGGTAGCTCAGGCAGCAATTGATTACCCAATGCAACTCTCAGCCATCACTGGCCTACCATTAGATCAGGTCATTTCCGCCGCCGTAGGTTTTCGAGTCGATTCTTATTTTGTTCGCCAGGCCTATCAGATAGGCGAGCTAATTCCGACCAAGAACGCGCAGTCTTTCTTCACGTATCAAGGGGCAATCGTGCTTGAACCAAGATCTGGCGTACACGAAAACGTGGTCGTACTAGACTTCACTTCCATGTATCCCAGACTAATGGTGAAGCACAACCTTTCCCCGGACACGTACGTCACAGCAGATGAACATCTTACAGATGAAAGGGTGTGGGTAATTCCGGAATTAGGGCACCGCTTCCGGAAGAAACCTGACGGCTTTTTCAAGATCGTCATAACCTCCCTGATAAGAAACCGTGAACTGATCAAGCAAGAAATGGAGAATCAAACACCCAATTCACCATCGCATAAGCTCCTGAAGGAACGCGAGCGAGCTGTGAAGATCATCACTAACGCCTGCTATGGCTACGCAGGGTGGGCTGGAGGCAGATGGTATGTGAGAGAGATAGCGGAATCAGCAACAGCCCTAGGAAGACAAACCATCAGGAAAACCAGCGAGAAAGCCAAGTCGATGGGCATGGACATATTCTACAGTGACACAGATTCAATATTCGTCACCAACGATCCGCCCAAACTACAACAATTGATTGACTGGGTGAACAACGAACTTGGCCTTACGATTAGAATTGAACGTCAATACGACCGCATACTGTTCACCGAGGCAATGAAGCGGTACGCTGGCTTGGCGAAGGACGGAACACTGGACTTTGTCGGTCTAGAGGCTATTCGGGGAGATTGGTCAGATATAGCCCGGGAGGTGCAGGAAGAAGTGCTGGTCCGCATTCTCAAAGAACAGTCCGTTAAGAGTGCAGTTGAATGTGCCACTGGGACGATACGGCAGCTGCGCGAGGGAAGGGTGCCGATTACAAAACTAGTCATAAGGAAAACGTTGACCAAACCAATTGAGAAATATGCGATCAGGACTCCGCACGTCGAGGTTGCGAAGCAGCTTGCGAGCGATGGATGGGATATAGGGTTGGGTGATAAGGTGGCTTACGTCGTCACAAAGGGATCAGGCCCATTGTACAAGAAAGTTAAACCGTTGAATCGAGTGCGCTTGGAGGATGTTGATTTTGAGTACTATGTTACGAGTCAGGTGAAGCCTGCGGCGATGAGAGTGCTTGAGCGGCTTGGGGTGGATGAGGGGCAGGTGTTGGCTTAGGCTGTGGGGGGCCCTGCTACTTCGGGCAGGGTCATTATCTTGATGGAGCTTGGTCGTCGGCTTAGGTCAGCGATTCGGTCTCCTACTAGAAGTTTGACTCCCTTCTCCTCAGCCATGTCCACAAGCCTCTGCGTAACTACCCCATCGAACACGATCGTCTCGACTCCTTGGTATTCGCCAAGCTTGCTCGCGAGTTCGCTAACAGGAAGCTTCGCTAAGTCGTTCAAATCATGGTTGAGCAGTATTCCCTCTAAAGAGCCTCGGAGCTCTCGTGCCTTCGCCACTACGTTGGGTGGAAGTTGGACAGGTGGCGGCGGTGGCGGTCGAGATACGGGGGTAGGGGGTTCTGGACGGATTAGTGGAGTTGGTGCTTTACCGCCTCCAATTGGCACTTTCTCACGTAGAGCCTTCATGACCTCTTTCGGTACGAGCTCCTCAACCTCCTTCCCTAAGGGAGCGCGGGCAACGTAGTCAACTGGGGCTACCTGCATCAGCTCTTTGAGTATGAGGTCCCCGCCACGATCTCCGTCCAGGAAGGCGGTCGTCTCCTTCGTCTTACAGACTTCGATTATCGTGCGAGGAATCTTTGTTCCTTCAATTGCTAATGTGTTCCTGATTCCGCACCGTAGCAGGTTCAATATGTCCGCTCGTCCCTCAACCAGTATGATCTCCGGGCTAGCGGCTACGTCGGGGCCTGCTGGTAGTTTATCAGATCCATACTCGCCAACATCTGCGCCGCGAATTACGCCGGAAACATCTTTGACCATCTCGTCGGTGCTTGGTGACTCTTCGATGACCCATGTTCGGAGTATGTCCTTTGCCTTGTCGAGGATTTGCTTGCGCTTATCCTCTCTAATGTCCGCGACCTTTTCGAGGGTGACTTTGGCTAGGCATGGGCCTATTCGGTCCACGCTCTGCACGGCTGCCGCTATTATCGCTGTCGAGGTCTTGTCCAGGCTTGACGGTATGGTGATTACTCCAACCGTTCTGTCCTGTTTTGACTCCAACTGAATTTCTATACGGCCGATTCGACCGGATTTTTGAAGCTCGCGCAGGTCCAGGTCCGGGCCAAACAATCCTTCCGTTTGACCGAAGATGGCGCCTATCACGTCAGGCTTCTCAACTACGCCCTCCACGTCGAACCGGGCAACGATCATATACTTTGTCGTAGCTGCATATTGCGAATTTGATCCCAATTACGAATGATCCTCCTATTTTGCTCACGTTTTCATTCTCGCGAACGTGAGAGTGATACATGAGGAATCACACGTAACCAGAGGCGGCGTTCATAATATAAACGCTGTGCACTCTAAGCGCAAAACGCGTAAAAAGTAACATCAGCGCATACCTTATGGCTTCCATTAGCTTCAAACCGAATCGGTGCTTGAAATCATGGTAAAAGTCGGAATAAATGGGTTCGGAAGAATCGGGCGCTGCTTCTTCAGAGCAGCAACTGCTGCTGGGGTTGACATAGTTGCCGCCAACGACGTCATGGACCCAAAAACGGCCGCACACTTACTTCGTTATGACTCTGTTTTTGGCAAGTTCACCAAAACCGTAACGGCCCAAGCCGATGGTTTGAAGGTTGACGGTAAGGATTTCAAAATCATGTCTTTCAGGGATCCTGCTGAGATACCATGGTCTAAGCAGGGTGTGGATATTGTGGTTGAGTCTACTGGTTTGTTCACTAACCGGGACGCCGCCGCGAAACACATGAAAGGCGGTGCAAAGAAAGTACTAATTTCTGCACCTGCGAAGGGTCAGGATATTACGATTGTTCCAGGCGTCAACTTGGACAAATACGATCCTAAGAAACATGACGTCGTCTCATTGGCGTCATGCACAACCAATTGTGTAACCCCCGTTGTCAAGGTGCTTCACGATTCCTGCACGCTCAAGCATGGGTTCATGACCACGGCTCACGCTTACACAAACGACCAGAGAATCCTAGATTTGCCGCACAGCGACCTCAGGAGGGCTCGGGCAGCCGCCCTATCAATAATACCCACCTCTACTGGAGCTGCGGTGGCGACAACCGAGGTAATTCCCGAGCTTAAGGGCAAAGTGCATGGAATCGCCCTCCGCGTCCCAGTCCCAGACGGGTCGATCGTAGATTTCGTAGCAGAAGTTGGCCGAGACGTGACTGTGGATTATGTAAACAAGGCGTTTCAAGCAGCGGCAAACGGCCCTATGAAATCAATACTCGAATACTCTGAGGAGCCGCTCGTATCCTCTGACATAGTTGGGAACCCTCACTCGGCCGTATTCGATTCATTGTCCACGATGGTTCTTGACAACCGGTTGGTCAAGGTCTTCGCATGGTACGATAACGAATGGGGCTATTCGAATAGGCTCGTCGACATGGTACAGACCATGTCAAAGTACCTTTGAACGCTACTACTGATCAAGAAAGATGCTTGAGATCGATGCTTGAACGGCGAAAGTTCACTTCCGAGTGAAGCCGCTCGTACAGCTTAGGTAATTCCTCAATGCTTCTCAAGTCTGTTCTAGTGAGGCCGCGCAGTTCGCGCCAAAAAAGCAGGTTCGCCTGAACATTCTGGGAGTTAAGAGTACGGGCGAGTTGTTTAGCTAAGAATACGCCTTCACGATCGAAATCGGTCAACAAGATCACCTCTCTCTCACCATCCAATTCCTCAGCAAAATTCACAGTGTTCTTGCGACTGCTCTTGAGGCAAAGAATCCTACCCCTAACCCCCATGCTTCGGAGCGAATCCCGATCCTTCATGCCCTCCACTACTATGACCCGGCCTTGTTGCGACTCGTCGGAAATGCGTTCGATAAGCTTCTGAAGCTTCTCAAATCTGACCTGTAACGGTGCACGCATTTGATTTTGTTACCTTGTTATTTCCATTTGTTCCATTTTGCGCAATAGCTCGGGGTGATCTTTGAACTCTCGCCGAACGGGTTCAAGGATTGTTATTAACCCCTCAGCTATGCTGTTCTTCAAATCCAATGGGTGTATCTTGCCCGCCCGGTAGTCGCTGATTAAGCCTTCCGGGTTCGCGAATGATATTGAGCCTCCGTACTTGGCCGGCCGTTCAATGTTGACGATTCCCAACCATGGAAAGATGATGTAGCGGGCAATTTCGAGAACCGGGTTGTTCTCAGTGTCTTTCTCGGGACAATATGCTGATCGGAGCTTCTTGCGGATTGCATCTGGCTCGTCGTGCACAATGATACCGCTCTCGGTGATGCTCTTGGACATTTTCGACGAGATTTGAGCGTTGAGCTTCCCGTCCTCATCAAACTGGGTCGTCTCCATCCGTTTCACCCCTGTCAGCCCTGGCAAAAGGTGAGTGTGCAAACAGCTCGGTTTATGCCACTTGAGTTTGTCTGCGACGTCACGCGCCAAAGCGTGAGCCTTACGCTGATCCATACCGGCGCACGCAATATCCAATTGCATTTCAAAAATGTCGGCGACTTGCATGCAGGGGTAGAATGTCGAGGCTGCCTCCAAATCTTTCGTGTCCATGCTTCGACCCATTATTGGAAGCGCTCGCCAAATCCTGTTCACATTAACTGATTTCCCAATCCTTACAACTCTCTCCCAGTACTCTCGTTTGGCGGCCAACTCTGAGGCCCAAATGTAGGTTGCTTTTGAGGGAGAAATTCCGAGCGCACTGAAGCATTGCTTCAGGTACTCCCCGCATGTGTGGATGTTCTCCATCTGTCCCCCGAGCTTGTTGTTGATCCATGCGTGCCAATCGGCTAGGAAGACTATGTAATCAAACCCAGCATCAATCAAATCCAATATCTTTCTGCCGCAAACGAGGCCCATGCCAATGTGCATCAACCCGCTCGATTCGAAACCCCAGTACGTTCGTGGTCTAGTCTTCGTCTCTAGAAGCGATCTGATTTCATCCCGCGTTATGATTTCTTCAGTGTTTCTTGTGACAAGATCAAGTCGCGCTTCAGTATCCAGGCCTCTCCACCCCACTGTTTCGCTTCGCTTTCACTGAATGGTTTCTACTAAGGTTGTATGCTATGCCTCTTTCGCTGGATGGGATTCGCCGCAGGACAGAGTCGACGACGAGGCCGTCAGCTTTGTCCCTGTCGCCCACGACACTAACACGCAAACTTCACTGGAGGGCTACGCCCCACTCAGTTGGCTCTCTCGGAGGTGGGCAGGCTCTGGCTCCTCTCCAGCGGCTTCAGCTTTGCAGTTTCAATAGCTTGTCAAGTTCAAGCTCCATCGCGGCTACGGGATTTTGCACATTCCAATTCTCGATGACTTGGGGACTTACCTCTCCAATTATGCCCACTTCCTCGTCACCAATATGAATGCTGCCGACGCGGCCTTGTAGGAAGCTTGGATGCTCGATTGGATTAATGTTGAAGGCGAACCCGAGGTTCGTCATTAACGGTTCTAAGTTGGATTTCATCTCGGTGAAGTTTGCCTTTGAGTGTGTAGAGACACAAGCTAATTCCCTAACGTCTCGGGTTCTTGTTGGTAGAGCGCTGTCCCAGTCTACGTAGTCGCCAACCTCGAAGAGTTTCTGTGGGTATTCCACATGGGTGTTGTTTGAGACGAACTCCATGAGGGTGGGCAACAGCCAGGAGCGTAAGCAGGTCATCGTAGCGACTTTCGGGTTCGCAATCCCTACCGGCCGACCCAGCTCTCGATTCATCCTGCCGTACAGTTTGTCGGGGCTCGTCATCATGAACCCTAAAACTTCTTGAAAGCCAAGACCAACCATAAGCTCCCGAACCGTATCCGAGAACTCCTCCATGCGTGAAAGGCCTCCAATCGTCAGGTCTGAGGGCCACTTGGGTTTCATATTGTTGAGTCCATAGGCGATCGATATGTCTTCCATTATGTCTACTGGGTGCATTATGTCTAAGCGGTAGCAGGGGACTCGAACATTCAGGAGACCAGCCGAGTCACTCTTTGCAGCATCGTATCTTGCGCGTCGGAGGAGGTTTACGATTTCGTCGGGTTTAAGGTCCAGCCCTGTCCACGTTTTCACTTGTTGCATCTGGAGTTCCACGCTGCGAAGGTCTAGGTTCGGCGTTGCGACTGTGCGTTTCTTGCCATAGGGATAGTGGACTATTGACGAATGAATTTCCGCGTCTCGGTCTGCTAGGCTGGTGGATAAGATGGTTAGGGCGTTTGAGACTGTCTCCTCTGAGGTTCCTGTAATCTCAACGAGAATGTTCTTGGTTCCCTCCGTCACACGTCCGAGATCGTTCGAGTTTATGATCGGGGGAAACGAAAGCACCTTCCCCTCCGAATCGAGGAGAATAGGCATCTTCGGGAATTCTTTGATTATGTGGCCGTACTCTATGCCTTTCGGATGTTGCTCTAGAATTTCACGAAGGGTGAGCGTTTTGTCCCATTGTAGTGGTACGAATTTGATTTCGTCGGGATTTGCGACGCCATATCGGAGGGGTGGCTTGATTAGGTCGAAGTCGTAGAATCCGATGGATGACCTTCGCCTGTTTCTGCCGTAACTTTGGTCCAGTTTTTCCTGAAGGTGAATGAGGCCACGGATTATCGCGTCGTTGAGTTTTGGATGCTTGGCAACGACACAGCAGATGAACGGTCGAATACTCTCCAACTCTTTGTCTACGCGAATTTCAACCTCGGCACGAAGAGCCGAGTATTTCCTTAATCCGAGCTCAAGGCCCTGCAACCCTCTCAAAGCGCGAGCTATCCCCTCTGGGCTCCAAGTGTCAGGCCGGTTCGTGTCCTTGTTCTCAAGTTGCAGTTCCGTGTTATCCTGAATGGGGCTAGTTCTGCTCAATCCGCTGAGTTCGCATTTGACTGAGTACAGAAGTTCGTTGAGTTCTTCGTGGTCGCGAGGTAGTTTTTGGCCATAGAGGCTTTCTAAGTCGTCGAATTGGACTAGGATTGTGACCATGTTACAGCACCTTTTGCTTCCTCATCCACTCGAGGTCTTGCGCGAAGAGCAGGCGTATGTCCTCGATTCCGGCATGCATCATATACAACCTATCCGCTCCAATCCCCCAAGCAATGACGGGCACGTTGATCCCGAGCGGAAGAGTGAGCTCAGGCCTGAAGATTCCGGAGCCGCCGAACTCTAACCAACCATATCCCTCCTTGTAGGCCTGTAGTTCAACGCTTGGCTCGGTGAAGGGGAAATAATCAGGTCTGAAACGCACCTTCTCCGCGCCAGCAATGTCAATTGCGAATCGTTCCAACACTCCGAGTAGGTCGCGAAGTGATAGATCCGCTCCGACTACTATGCCCTCCACCTGGTTGAATTCTGTGAGGTGAGTGCGGTCCACCTGATCTGGCCTAAAGCACCTAGCGATGGAGAAGTATTTTCCAGGGATCTTGATATCTTTACTGACGAGTGTACGTGCGCTAAGCGCGGTGCCTTGACTGCGCAAAATCAGTTTCAGCGCCTCCTCACGGGAGTATGAGTATTTCCAACCCGTTGACCCTGTCTTCCAGCCGTTCTCATGTGTCTCCGACACGGGTTGCATGAAACGTTCGTACTCGCCCAAGTCGCCGCGACCCTGGCCCTCGATGAAGTAGATGTCATGAATCTCTCGAGCGGGGTGGTCTTGTGGCATGAAGAGCGCGTCGCAGTTGAAGAACATCAACTCAACCGTAGGCCCAGTCATTTCCTGAAAACCTAAGTTGACCAGTTTATTCTTCAAGTGGTCGAGAAACTGGCGGTATGGCTGTCTCTTTCCAGGCCAGTTGGCCGTCACCGGAGCCGCTATGTTGTACTTTCGAAAAGTAACGCTTTTCCATTGTTGAGAAGTGATTAGTTCAGGGGTTAGGTCGCTGACTTCCTTTGGAACAGTGAAGCCCTCTTCAATGGTCTTCCATCCCTGCGAAGTTAGCTCAATGTATCGACGTGAACGTTTCTTGGTGGTGATTAGTTTGCGGCGCTTGAGAATCTCCACTTCCTTTCTCAGGTTTGCAGGCAACTCTTCGAGGGAGACTTCAAGTTTCGTTAAGAGAATATCCAACGTTCTCTCGGTGTCAGTTTTGCCTGGAATTCCAGATGCGCGCAGAACTACCGTCTGAAGCTGCGATGTGACCTCGCACCATTTTGCTACCTTGATCCATCCCAAAGCAAGGGATGCTACAGGTGGGGAAATGCTTGCTCGCCTGGAGGCTTGTTCAAGCGTCGCCTCGCCTCCTAGCTCAAGAACGGCCAGAACCACTCTCCGTTCCGGTAGGCCCTGCTTTGCATACGCTGTTCCTTCGTCAGTGAGTTTGAGGGTGACTAGTTCAGCTTCCCTGACGCGTACGATCTGTTTTTCTCCTAGGGTTGTGAGCGCGCGGGTCGCTGCGGCGTCGCTCAGCTTCGAATTTGTGAGGAGCTCGTCAAATGAGCTGTTTCCTGCAGAGGATTTCAGAGCCTCAAGAACCGCGGCCTCATTTTCACGCAGCTCAATCAATGAGAGTGCACCTCTGCTTGGCACTTGACTCGCTTAACGGTAGTGAGACTCAGAATGTTAGAGTACATTTTCAAATATTCGCTAAGAGCTGAAAACGCAGTCGCCTGCAATCATAGTTTCGACCTTGAAGTTTTCGCTGGTAACTCATCCGGTGTATATTAGGCTTCTACGCGTCTTTCGGGTTGAAGAGGAACTCTTCCAGATGATCTTTCGCTTTTTCTCGCTTCTCTTGATGTTCAAGAAGGAATTTCTTTGCGCGCTCGGCCAAGTTCTTTTTGCATTCCCCACACATTATGTTTCCAGCTAAGCAGTTGTAGCGAAGGTTCTCTATCTCTTTTTCATTCATGAAGAGGAAGTAGTCGTAGGCGAAGACGGAGCAAATATCCGGGTTCGCTCCCAGTCGGCGCTGCTCCTCAACCGTCGTCCTGCCCCCGGTGAATGCGCTTAGAATCTTTTTCTGAGCTAATTCCGGTGGATCAACCGTGAATATGGCTGTCTCGGGCATAGACGCAGACATTTTTCCCCCTCGACCTAAACCAGGGACGAAGCGGCAGTGTATCTGAGCAGGTTTGTAGTACCCAAGTTTGGGGGCAACATCGCGCGTTACTCGCCAGTAAGGATCCTGATCTATCGCAGCTGGGATTAAGCAGGGGACGTTCTTACCAGTCAGGTAAGATTCTAAGAACGCTGGGACGGCTTGTATTGCCGGGTAGAAGAGCATGCCTATGTTCGTGCTATCCTGAAAGCCGAAGACGGCGCGGACGGTGGAGTATGTCATTCGTTTTGCTATTTGAATAGCCAAATTGTACAATACGCCCATGCTTTTGATGTCGAGGATAATCTTCGTCTTCTTTGGGTCGAAGCCTAACGCTATCAAGTCAAGCGCGTTTTCATATGCCCACTTTTGTGGTTCAGAGATCGAGAACTCATCATGGTAAAGGTACTTCTCGTCATCCGTCATCTGGAAGTAGAGCTTAGCGCCGAACTTGTCTTGTAGATACTTCGTGAATATCCAGGGAACAATGTGGCCGAGCGTGACGGGCCCGGATGGTCCTCTACCGGTGTAGAGTACGAAATCTTCCTTCGCCTCGTACCGCTGCAGGATCCAATCGAAGTCTCTGTGGGAGAAGAAGATCCTTCGTTCGAGTTGAGGATGTAATGACCCGGTGTGTTTCTTAATGCGTTCGAGTAGTTCAGGGGTGATTGGTTGTGTGCCGAATTCCTTAGTCAACCGGTCATAGTCTATTTTACCGCTTACTTCCCATGGCGTTACGACCATTTCTTCATCGTTTGTGGGTGTCGGCGTTGTTTCACTCAACTCCTTCAAACTTCTCGATTGGTGTTCTCGACTTAATCTCTGAATCCTAAATAATCGCTAAGGACAAAGGGCGTTGTCTAAAGAAGGTTTAGCTCTCATTTGAGTTCTGAACTGGAGAAGTTCATTGAGTCTGGGAAGATTCTGGCTCAAGTTCGTGAATATGTGAAGAAGATGAATGTTCGAGGAAGAAAAATCATCGATGTGTGTGAGGAGGTTGAGGGCAAAATTCACGAGTTGGGTGCTGGCCTTGCGTTTCCTTGCAATATAGGCATTAATGACGTGGCGGCTCATTACACTAGCCCGTGGGATGACAGCAGTGTCGTGCCTGATGGGTCAATCGTGAAAGTGGATTTCGGTGTTGAATTGGACGGGTATGCTACTGATACTGCTATTGCGCTTTCTCTGAACCCGCAGTATGATTCGATGATTGTCGCAGCTGAAACGGCGTTGCAAGCAGCGCTTGCGGCGATTGCTCCAGGACGCAAGCTTTCAGACATAGGAACAGTCGTAGAGAGTTCTATTGAACGATACGGCTTTCAACCAATTCGAAACCTCACCGGCCACAAAATAGCCCGATACAACCTACACGCTGGCAAGTCCGTCCCGAATGTTTCTGGTATAGAGAGTGGACGGTTTGAGGTCGGGGAGATTTTCGCCGTTGAGCCTTTCGTCACTCTACGGAGTGCGGAGGGAGCTGTACAAGATGGGGAAGCTATGTACATTTACCGTTTTGTGAAAACGAAAGGCGCGAAATCCAAAGAGGCAATGCAACTGGTCGAGTACATCAGGGATACGTACAAGACATTACCTTTCGCCTCACGTTGGGTGCATAATTCCTGGAAGGAGGGAGACGTTTCGAAGGCGTTTGAGGAGCTTGTCTCACGTAGGTGTGTTGCAGGGTACCCGGTCTTGGTAGAGGCGAGTGGCCGGCCGATAGCTCAAGCCGAGCATACTATCGTCGTTACGGAGAATGGTTGTAGGGTTCTAACTGGCTAATTCTGTTTTGGCTTCATGTCTTCAGCGTATATGGTCTCTACGCGCATGCTTCCCTTGCATTGCTGGCATTGGCCAACTTCTTTGGTTACGAAGTCGCCCGTGCTGAACGTTCGCACGACCTTGAAACCGCAACTTGCACAGATAACTTGGCTGAGGACTTTTGCTGCTACGTGCTGAATGAAGACCATTCTCTTGCGCATGTTTGTGATCGATGATATCGAAAGCGTGATTCCGACCACGCCCATTAACCCAAACGTCAGGGCGTTCAGGTTTTGGCCGGCTTGAAGGAATTGCATGGCCTGGTACAGCGCCAGAATTGATAGTACTAGTATGACTCCGCTCGCGGCAACTAGGACGTAGGCCCACATCATAGCTCGTCTATTGTCCATCGGTTACACCTACGGTCCGACGCCGGCCGTGTTGCCGATTCCGGCAACTATGATCAGTTCGCCTTCCTTTGTTCGCTCTACTATGAGCTTCTTAATTTTCTCGATGACTGGGTCGGCCGCTTCAGCGATCTCTTTCTTCATAGTCGTTACGGCTTCCAGTATGCTTTGCTTTATCACCACGGCAAAGACAGGTATGTTGAACTTCGTGGCTTCTTCCTCGATCTTGTAGCGTTCTGTGCCAATTCCTCCAATCGCGGCACCAATTCCCTCCGCCACTTCCCCTGTTCTTTCTCCCTCAAGCTTTAGGGCCGCATCCACCATAACTATCATCGCTGCCTTGCCATTATTTTCCTCAAGCACTTGGCGAATTGCGTCACCTGGTTTTCCGACATTACCGCCAGGGCCCTCCGCCTTCATTGCGATTACCCTTCTGCCCTCCAACGTCGTTTCGGCCGCAACCATGTCCTTCTCAAGCTTCCTAATCTCGTGCCCTCGCATCAGCTTCGATGCAACCAGTGGGCCAGCACCATCTCCGATTGGGTGTCCTTCAGCGAAAGCCTTCGACGCCCCAGTGTAGGCCTCTGCCTCCTGCATGATCAGTGGCAGGAATGCTTGGAGTTGGAATATGACTAGGATACTGAATGTTTTCTTCCCCAGCAAATACAAGTGTCTGACCACCTTGAACATGTAATTCAACGCCCAAGCCGCCTCTACCAAGTTTTCCAAATTGTTTACTTGGGTAGCGTTCGCGGACGGAGCAATTCTCGCAACATCTGATTTGAATTTCGCTTCCCTAACATCCAGTAAGTGATCGAACTTTGACACGACACCAGCTGGATCCATGCTAACGGGTTCTATGAGAAACTGTTCAAGCAAGGAATTCAAGCCTGGAGCCGGGTCGTCTTTGGGCTTGCCAACATCACGCAGCGTCTTGAGTGTCAGAGACTTCGCTTCATTCTTCATATTCTCTAATCTTCGAACTGCGCCATCAATTTGCATGAGGGCGATTCGGCTTTGTATTTGTTGGCCGAAAAGGAAGAACGCGAAGAAGCCCGCTATCCAAATGACGTTGATTAAGTTAGAAATTTCACTACCGTTTTGGCCGAATAGGCCAGGTGTGCCTTGTAACACTACGTTGGCGAGTTGAGAAAGCAATAAGATTCCTCTAAACCGTTTAAATCACATTGCATAGCGGTTCCCTGCAGGTAATAAACATTCATCCAGTTGATTAGGGATTCCTAAACCTGGTCACAGAAATTGATGGGGTCGGCAGCGGTTCGGGGCTCGCGTGGCCTTTCGGAACACACTACTACCCGAATCGCCTGAGGGATTCACTTCCGTGTTTCCGGCCAGTTTGCGGTCTGCGCTTTCGGAATGGGAACGGGTCCTAGCCCTCAGCTATGGCCGCCAACTCCAACACAGACCACCACTCTGGGAATAATTAAACAATTCTCAGACAATTCTTCTGGCCAATTTAGTGGATAGTTACGAGTCTCTGCAACGATTGCGAATGAACCCACAAACGATTAAACACCTTGCGAGTGATACAACATGATTTCAACTTGAGAGAGGTCGCGATTATCGGAGTCGGAAGGGTACCCGTGAGTTCGAACTCAGGGAAAAACCTGAGTGAATTGTTCATGCAGGCTGCAATAGAAGCCATCAACGACGCGGGAGTTAGTCAGTTAGACGCGATCTACGTCGGAAATATGATGTCCGGTTTTCTCCAACATCAGGAACACTTGGGCGCGCTGATGGCAACAGCGCTTGGTCAAGAGGGCGTTCCTACGTACAAGGTTGAGGGCGCATGCGCTTCCGGTGGCGTCGCTGTAAACTCCGGAGTGAAGTCCGTTCTTTCCGGACTTGAGGACATTGTCTTGGTTGGGGGAGTAGAGAAGATGTCCGGTTACTCCACGCCTGAAGTTACAACCGGATTGATGATGGCTGAGGACAGGCTGAGGGTTGGGGCAACTGGAATCACCTTCGTTGGTCTAAACGCCATGATTGCCAGAGCGTACATGCACAAGTACAATGTCCCACACGAGGCTATCGCACAGTTTCCAGTACTTTGCCACAAGAATGCGATGGACAATCCTGAGGCGCAATTCCACAAGAAAGTTACAGTGGATGATGTATTGAAATCCCCACTCGTCTCCGACCCCCTAAGGCTCTTTGAGTGCTCTGGGATTGGGGACGGCTCCGCCGCGCTTGTGTTAGCACCACTGGACGTTGCGAAGAAGTATAGTAGCACCCCTGTGAAAGTTGCTGCATCTGCGGTCGCATCAGACTCCCTAAGCCTGTACCAAAGACCCGATGTCACCGTGTTCGAGGCCTCAAGAAAAGCATCACAACGTGCCTACGCCACTTCACACAAGAAACCGGAAGACATCAACTTGCTAGAAGTCCACGACGCATTTTCCGTCCTCGGAGTGATGGCGTTGGAGGACTTAGGGTTCGCGCGGAAAGGCGAAGGGGCGAGGTTGGTGAAGGAGGGAGCGTGCGAGAGGGACGGCCGTCTTCCGACAAACACTTTTGGCGGTTTGAAGGCTCGCGGGCATCCCGTTGGTACAAGCGGAGTTTACCAAATTGCAGAACTAGCACTTCAACTCACAAACCGAGCAGATAAGTGCCAAGTACCGAAGCCGAGCGTTGGTATGTCGCAAAGCGTTGGCGGAATAGGCGGCACTGTCGCCGTGCACATACTCGAAAAACCGAGTTGATCTAGGATGACCGAGGCAAAACAATTGGAAGGTTACGTTTGCGCCAAGTGTCATTGGGCAGATGTTTTTCCAGTTCAAACCTGCCCCCGATGCCACGGCCCAACCACCCACAACACTTTCTCGGACACAGGACAAATTGCATCCTTCACAGTAGTTCGATACCCGCCACAAGGTTTCGAAAAAGAAAGCCCATACATCGTAGCACTAGTTGACATCAAGAACGGGCCGAGGGTTATGGCACGAGTCTTAGCCGCGCCAGAATCCATACAGATCGGCCAAGAAGTAAAATTCTCTGGAATGAGGAACGGTGCTCTCGAATACAAAGCCTAACGACCTAAGCCGGCCGAAAGGAAAATCTCGATTATCTCGTCATTAACCACTGAGACATAGCCTGAATCACAAATGGACTCATCTCTCAAAAGTAACTTACCGAAGTTTGGATTGCTGACGGACCCTGTTGAACCCGTTCCGTCCGAGATACTTGTATTCAAGCGGTTGGGTTTCGATTACGTTGAGATTGGAATTGAAGAGCCGGCTGCAACACCTCAAATTCTGATGCGCCAGAGTCAAGAGATACTCCGCTTGCTTATGGAAACCGGTCTGTTTCCGATTGGTCATACGGCGTATTGGGTTGGTTTCGGGTCGTCACATGAGAAGGTGAGGCAAGGATGGGTGGAAGAGGCAAAGAGTATGATTCAAGCAGCCTCTCAACTAAATGTACAATTGCTAAACTTTCACTTCAACGCCAGACTCGGCAGGGTCGGGGCTAAGGATTGGTCAAGAAGTGACTTCATCCAAAACTTCACAGACTCAATGAAGACGTTAACAGACTTTGCGACATCACTGAACGTTGAGCTAATGCTTGAAAATTCTCCACCCCAAGGCCTCTACCCTTTGGAGGGCATCGAATACTTTGCGCAGGTGATCAATAAGGTGCCGAAGCTGAAATTCCACTGCGACGTCGCGCACGCATATATCGAAAACGGAATGAATGGGGTAAAGCAGTACTTGGATGATTTTGGAGATCGGCTGGTTCACGTGCATTTGCATGACAACCACGGCAAACAGGATGAGCACTTACCCTTGGGGGAGGGGAAGATCGATTTTCGGCGGGTTGTGAAGGCT
>DATIYC010000151.1:0-22067 GCA_035517955.1 Candidatus Acidiferrales bacterium
GATGTTCTTTCCGGCGTCTTCGGCGCTTGACCAAGCTTGTAGAGTTTTTTTTGGGTTTTTCGATATTCAGACGTTTTTGTGCTACCTAAGCACTTCGTACGGAACCATTCGCAGGTTGATTCATGAGAATTTGATAAATCGCCCGGACCCGGGAGTACCAATAATTTTCCCATCCTTCATTATGAGCTGTCCCCGCAGGTACGTAGCAACGCATCGCCCCTTAACCTTCCAACCTTCGAAAAGAAACGTCTCTTTGGCTTTAGTTTCCAATTCCTGAGCTCTAATCGACCATTCCGATTTCGGATCCACGAGCGCTAAGTCAGCGTCTGAGCCTGTTGCTATCTCACCTTTTGTAGGGTAAATGCTGAAGATTTTAGCAGGTTTAGTCGAGCAAAGCCTTACAACGTCTTGAAGATTGATTTTCCTTTCAGCCGCGGCTGTGAGCAGAAGCGGCAGTCGTGTTTCAACTCCTGGCGTGCCTGGTGGGGCTTTCCAAATGTCTTGTCTTCCTTCATCTTTCTCTGCCTTCGAGTGAGGGGCATGGTCGCTGACGATGGTGTCAATAGTGCCATCAATGATTCCCTGCCATAATGCCTCATTGTCTGAGGTGTCGCGCGGAGGAGGGTTGAATTTGGCTTCAGGTCCATGTTCGTTTAACGCGTCTCGTGTGAGAAGAAGATAGTGTGGACAAGTCTCGGCCGTAACCGTCGCGCCATTTCGCTTCCACATACGTATGAGGGCAACTGAGTCGGAAGTGCTGATGTGGAGCAGATGTAGTTTCGTCTTGAGCGCTTGAGATATTATCAGTGCTTCTGAAACCGCCAACGTTTCAGTGAATTGTGGTCTAGAGTGCGCATGACTCATTGGATCGTGTCTGCCCTGTGATTGAAGTCTCTCCGTTAGGAAACGAATAGTGTTGTCATCCTCGGCGTGAACGCAAAGGGTTCTCCCAGTTAACTCGACTTGCTCCATTACACGATAGAGCGAGGCTGCGTCGGTTACAAAAGATCCAGCATACTCATGGGTTCGCTGCGTCGGTGGAGCGACCATGTACGTCTTGAAGGCTATAGTTCCAGCCTCAGCAAGGTCTGCCAGCTCGGACAAGTTGTCGATTCCAGCGCCTGCGTAAAGAGCGAAATCAACTATCGCCTTCGGCCGGATTACCTTCAGTTTCTCATCGAATTTCTCTTTAGACGTTACCACTGGTTGGGTTGTTGGCATATCGAAAACGGTGGTTACGCCACCCTTGGCTGCGGCGCGCGTGCCGGAGAGGAAGTCCTCTTTCTGTGTCATTCCGGGATCGCGGAAGTGTACGTGCGTGTCAATTAAGCCCGGCAAAACGTAGAGCCCGGACGCATCAACTTCCAGATCCGCATGACCAACATCTTGGTTTGAAACAGAAACTATTCTACCCTTGTCAACAAGAATTGAGGCCTTTAGTATGTTATTTGCTGTGACGATCGTTCCGTTACGAATCAAAAGATCGTGCAACTTGTTCCCTAGTGTTCATCGGCTCTTACAGGCTATCAACTAACTGTTACCATAGACACTTGCATAATTGTCTAGTTCCAACCTGTGGCGGACGACGAAGATAGGGGAGATAGGTCTTAATTACGCAGGTATCGTCCATCCGAAAGGATGCGCCTTGTCACTGGTTGGCCGTGACCTTGTCTCGCTCCTTGATTTTGAAAAGCCCGAACTCGAATCGATCTTCAGAACAGCGGATCGAATGCAGCATTCGACAAGGAAATGCGGAACTCAACTGAAGAATTATGTTCTTGCAACAATATTCTTCGAGCCCAGCACAAGAACTCGACTCAGCTTTGAAACCGCGATGCATCGTCTAGGCGGCTCAGTGATCGGTTTCGCTGAACCCAGCGTTTCCAGCGTTGCAAAGGGAGAAACCTTGGCAGACACCATTAGAATGGTTGAATCCTACGCAGACGCTGTACTGCTACGGCACAAGATCGAGGGATCGGCGAAATTCGCGGCTGAGATAGCTGAAGTCCCCATCTTGAATGGCGGGGATGGTTCTCAGCATCACCCTAGCCAGACTTTGACGGACCTATACACCATCAGGAAAGAGTTTGGGAAGATTGATGGATGCAATCTTATGCTGATGGGAGACCTTCAGCATACGCGGTCAGCCTCATCCCTCGCATATGGGTTGGCACACTACAAGGACATCACTCTCTCGCTGGTATCGCCTGAAAACCTTCGAATGCGTCCTGAAGTCACGGACCACCTCAATAGAAACGGCGTTAAGTTTACAGAGGGTGAAGATTCATCAGAGTATATCGACGAAGCCAACGTAATCTATGTGACAAGGCTGCAAAAGGAACGATTCCCCGACTCTAAACAGGCAGAAGCCTTCAAGGGAAGCTATGTGTTAACCAAACAAATGTTAGCACGTGCACCCAAAAACGCGATAGTGATGCACCACCTTCCCCGAATAGAGGAGATTCCAATCGAAGTCGACTATTCTCCTAAGGCTAGGTACTTCCAACAAGCCGCTAACGGTGTCCCAATTAGAATGGCTTTCCTTTACTCATCACTGCACCGATTCAAATATCGCCCCGTTAAAGTAATCCAACCAGACTCGAAAGATTCGAGAAAGTGTTCCAATGTGAATTGCATATCTAACCAACCACGCGAACCTATCGTTTCCTCGATGAAAGAGACCCTTAGCAAAGGTGAACGCGTCCTGCAGTGTCAATACTGTGGTCGCTACACGAAGCTATAGTGTCTGCTTTTTTTTCGTCGGATCCAAAGAGTCTGCTGGTGACTTCTTTCTCTGCCACCACGCTTCCCGTTTTGATCACGTATCGAGGGGAGTCTGCAAATCTCAGGGCATCGGAAACATTGGCGCAGTTCATAACATTCAAGTCAGCGCTGCAACCTTTCCGGATTCCGTAGCTCGTTAGTCTTAGCATGCGAGCCGCATTCTCAGTAACCATCCCGGGGATTCTCTCGAAGAGCCCACTAGAGTTGAGTTGGGCTCCGTAGGCTAGTAACCAACCGTTTCTAAGCGGGCTGAAGTCGCCGAATGGATTGAATGGATCAACCATGTTGTCTATGCCGTAAGTGACGTTTACATCTGCCTCGAGAAGTTCTTTCACACGAGTAATCCCTCTGGGGAGAGGGGGCGGCTGTTGACCTCCGCTAGTCATCATAGTGCATGGATTTGTTACCACTGTCACATTTGCGCGCTTTATCATGCCTATGATCCTTTGGGCATAATAGTCCGGATAATATGCTAATGCGATGTTGTGGGCTGACGATGCTCTCCCTTCGTAATGATTCTCAATAACTTTCGATACGAAATACTCGAGGTTTCTTCCGGAAGGCAGGACGTCGTTGTGAGCATCCACATCAACTTCTTTCTCCCGAGCTATCGAGAACACCTTATCCAAGTGCCTCCTTGACTCTTCAACAGTTCTCTCAACTTCCGGGAGAGCTCCCATAACATCCGCGCCAGATTCCAAGGCTTTGAACAGCAGCTCTTCGGTTCCCTCCTTTGAAACAATGCCCTCCTGAGGATTTGCCACAATCTGAATGTCGAGAAGACCGGAATATTCCCGACGAACTTCCTGTAATGCAATAAGGGACTTTAGTTCAACCACTGGGTCTATGTCTACATGACTACGAATCACCGTCACTCCTTGTTTCAGAGCCAAGGGGATGACTTTCATGATGCGTTCTTTCACGTTATTTACCGTGAAGGCTTCTTTCGCTTTCTTGATCGCCTCGCGAGCCTGAACGATTGATGAAGAGAAACCAAATTCTTTGGCTAGCAAAACCTTGTCAAGGTGTATGTGTGGTTCGATGAAAGTTGGAAGAACCAGGGCACCTTTCGCGTCAATTTCTCGATCGGCACCAAATGAGAGCTTCTCACCAACTTGAGATACTTGCCCGTCTTCAACTAGAATGTCCTGCTGAGTGGACATGATCTTCGCATTACGTATTAGAAGGCTCACAGCGCATCTCCATCCTAATGCTTCGGATACTATTGTCCGCTTCTTACAGATGATCTTCTCGTAAATCGCGGTTTTCTCAATTATTGCAGTTACGCCAGGCGGCTCCCGCAGACTGTCCTCGTCAAATTCCACGGCGAAACGCAAGTATGGCTAAAACTAACATGATACCGGTGAAGATTCCGAGGAATGCGAAGTCCCCTGCAACCGCCTGAAAGTCTGCGCCCTTGTACATCAATAAGCGTAGCGCGTGCACAGCGTAAGTTTCCGGGTTAATCACAGAGATTTCCTTCATCCAAGTTGGCATTCCATCCAGCGGATAAATCGCGCCACTGGTATAGTAGAGGGTCAGGTTGATGGGAAAACATGTGACCCTGTACAGATCCGCCGCAGTAGACCTAACCGCGTATGCCGTCATCATAGAGATGAGGCCCAGTGATGTCAGAAATAGTGTAAACATTGTGAGAGCGGTTCCTACAAAGTCTGGATTTGGGAACAGGTTCATGGGACGAATTCCGGTCAATACGATGGCCAGTACGAATAATGCTACCGCTGAAAATAGTGCCTTAATGACGCCGGAGAGTAGAACACCAACTACGATTTCATATTTCTTCAAGGGTGTCACTAAGTACCCTTCAATTATTCCTCTTTCCTTATCGACGACAAGTTGTACGCCCCCGGCAATGATTGAGACAAACATGATCGCCTGTACGAATGTGCCTGGTGCCATGAATTCAATGTAGAGAACATTCCTATAGGCATCCTCCAAATCGAATGTCATATTCACTCCGTTCGAGGAGGACGTTTGAATTAGTGCAGAGAGTTGTTGGCCTGCTTCAGCAACCTCTGGTCCAATGGCAGCAGCACTCAATGGATCTGTATTATCCAAGGTGACTGTTACTATGACTTTTGAGTTCACACTTAACGCGCTATCAAATCCCATTGGGATGTGGACGATGGCTTTCACTAGTGCCTCGTGTAACATTTGCTCAGCCGTGTCGAGATTTGGCGCATCGATTAGTTGGAACGAGTTCCGGCAGTTTATGTTTCCGAATTGGCAGGTTTGTTCATTCTTTAGGATGCCGATGAGGTTCGATGAGTACGGACCGTAACTCTCTCGTACAATTGCGATTGGTGCCTGCGTTATCGCGCCTCCGAACGCGCTACCGAGTAGTACTAACGTCAGTAATGGTCCCACGATTGTCGAAGCCATGAGCACTGGTTGTCTGACAAATTTCAAGACGTCCCTTAGGCAGACTGCTAGTGCTCCTTTCATTCTCTCAGGCTCCGTCCCGTTACCTCTAGGAATACGTCGTCTAGTGTGATCTCTCGGAGAGTTATGGTGCGTAGTTTTCCTCCGTTTGAGTCGATCAGCGCAACTAATTTTGGAACTGCCTCGGCACCGTTCTTCACTACGATCGTTAATCCACTATCCCGTTTCTTGACATTTAGGACTACGTCGGACTTCTTCAGCGCATTGAACGCCGAGTCAGGAAGGATTGAGAACTCAGCTTCTACGACGTCGCCCCCTGTGAGTTTTCGTTTTAGATCTGTTGGGCTTCCTTCCGCTACTATCTTCCCTCGATCCACGATCGCGAGTCTGTCGCAGAGGTTTTCGGCCTCGTCTAGGTAGTGAGTTGTGATTACCAGAGTAATGCCATGCTCTTGATGGATTCGCTTGACATACTCCAAGACGGCTGCACGGGCCTGCGGGTCAAGGCCCGTGGTGGGTTCATCGAGAAATAGAATCTGAGGATCGCTCACTAGAGCTCTTACGATTTCTAGGCGGCGTTTCATGCCGCCTGAGTAACCTGCCACTGGAATCTTGGCTCGGTCTGCCAATCCTACTACTTCGAGAAGGCTTTTGATTTTCTCTTGACGTTCTTTTCGTGGTATGCCATAGTACATTCCGTAAAGATTCATGTTTTGCAGTGCGGTCAACTCAATGTCTAGCGTCGATGCTTGAGTGACAACTCCTATTCGTTCTCGCACCTTATCCGCTTGATGAACAATATCTGCTCCTGCGACTGTCGCGGTCCCCTCCGTTGGAGTCAAGACTGTTACCAGCATGCGTTGCAGTGTTGTCTTTCCTGCACCGTTGGGTCCTAAGAGTCCAAAGACCTCATTCTTGATTTCAAGGTTCAAATGATCGACTGCAGTGAAGTTGCCGAATCTCTTAGTGATACCATAAGTCTTTACAGCAATACTCATTCCTGTCGCTATCCCGCGTCGATTCACCAGGCAGTTTAGCTGGGTGATAACGTGAGCCTAGTTCGAATAGTTTCTAGGAAACTCATCACGCTCTCTCGCCCCTTAACGACCTCGATGATCACATTCGAATTATTGCGCGCGCCTGTAGGCGGTTCTTAATGGTTCCGCCCGATTCCTTGCTTAGGATAGAATAAGAGCCTCAGGAAAATCCTTTCATGAACAATATCTCAATGTAATATCAGCAAGAGGTCGCTTCAAGGATACTATCAATCATACGGCTAAAGTCGTACAGGTAGAATAACCCTTATGATGACTACCCGTTCCACTCCATTTGAGGAAAGTGTTATGGTGAGAGTCTCTACTGCAACTGTGTTCGGCTTATTGGTCGGAGTCATAGTTGGCCTCATTGGATTCGGTCAAGCGAATAGTGTCAGCCCTCAACTCGTGAATTATGCCTCAAAAATTCACGAATACTTGCTCTGGATTTTACTGCTGAGTTTGCTCGTGCCCTTCGTTGATTACTTCGTATCCACCAACTTGCCAACCACGATCATCGGTTTCGTGACACGACAACCGTTTCGACATATCGCTGGATTCTTCACCGGACTCGCCGTAGGTTTGTTGGCCCTAGTCATATTCGCCCCCCAGTTTCTGCAGGTTTGATTCTGAACAAATTTGTAAAAAAGGAACATATGGGCGCGGTGCGATCTTCAACCCAATACGTTTAGTCCGCGCTTCGGCTTGGGGGATGAAAGCTAGAACAAGACTTTACGCATCCGGCCTAGAGATGGCGCGGCAGTCTAAGCATTGGGTAGTTTATTCTATAACTGGTTTCACCACTTTCAACACGTGAGTGGTGGGTAATTGGCACGTTCTCTGAAGGGCCTGTTTCCGCTGATGCCATTTGTCGTAAACAAGGACCAAGAGCTAGATTTGGAAGGTCTCAAGGCTAACATTGCAGGTTTTGAGGGCGCTGGTTTTGATGGGTACGTGGCTTTCGGGTGTAGGGCGAATTCTATGCCCCCAGCTTTGATGAGTGGAAGAGAGTTGTCGATACCGCCGTAAGTGCCACTGAGAGGATGGCGTGCATGTTTGGAACAACCTTTCAAAATACTGATGAATGCATTATGCGAACGAAATATGTTGAGGACGCTGGTGCGGATGGCGTGATGATTGGTCCACCATATCTCGCTCCGCTGACATTTGACTCGGCACTAGAGCATTACCGCAAGGTCAATGATTCAGTTGACGAGGTACAGATTATGGCTTACAACACCCCATCCTTCTTTCGCTTTAACATGGACCCAGATTTTTGGGACGAATTAACGAAGCTGGACAAGGTAGCGGCGGTTAAGGAGTCAAACGGTGAAGTTATGCACAGAACAAGAGTAGTCGGTCGGCCTTCAAAGAGAATAAATGTGTTTTCTGGGGGTGAAAACTGGCTTCTTGGAGATTCGCTTCTCGACGCCAATAGCATGGTTTCAGTCGTCGGTCCCGGGGCCCCAAGAGCATCATTAGAGTTCTTCAAGGCATGCATGAGGCAGGATCTGAAAGTAGCTGTTCCACTTCACCTCAAATTCACGGAACTGTACCGTCACATTACTTCTGAGAACGAAGTTGCTTGGTTCAAGGCATGTGAGGAGCTTGGAGGATTCAAAGCTGGGCCACCAAGGGCCCATATTTGTCCTTGGATTCTTCCATCCGCCAGAACTTGGCTAGCAGCCTCAAAGAACTCAATTCAATAGCTTTGCCTTCTGGCAAGAAAAGTACGTAGTTTACCGGGAAGGTAGATTTTGACGACTACGTTGGGTACATAGTTCCAGTCAATCTGGGTTAGAGTTTAGTTATACGTCGAAATGGGTGACAACGGTTTTTTAGGTGGGGGTTACCGAGATGTCCTCTGAAGTGTAATGATCGACCTAACGAAGCCTTTGAACATTGCCCGATTCCCAACAAGACGAGAAGCCGACATCTTCGTCAGGCACCAGGCGCCATTCATTGACATTCTACGCGTTGAAGATGCGACTGAATTCAACCCGCAAGCGGTCAACCCGATGCCCATCCGCGTGCTCTATCAATTAAAGCGGCAACCAATGCTTTCAGCCTCGTATGTGTTGGATTGCTACGGCAACTCTTTACCTAACTCGCTCTGGCCCGCGCTTCTGCGTTCCAGACGATTCTGGTTCTAGCCCAATCTTCTCATAGCTAGTGACTTGCAGAGTTTGTTGCCCAAGCGTTTGCTGCGTGGATTTTTGACAGTGTGAGCACGGTTTGAAGATGAAGGTTCGTTTGCGTAAGATAGTTGTTTGAATCCATTGACCGCCGCAATTGTGGCAGTATTCACAATCGGCGAACGGAGTACTCGAGAGTTGAGGTTCAAGCAATTCCTTTACGGCTCAGACAAAGTTACGCTATTGACTAGTGCTCTACCAGCTCCAATCTGAGTTGGTGGGAAAGTGACTCGACTTCATTGTCATAGAATCATTTTTGCCAGCGTGATTCCAACGAGCGAGGTTCAAGTATGGAAGAACATGTCCGACGGTTCAATTTCAAAACCTACGAGTTGAATATGAGCCCGCAAAGATTGCAAACAGTCTCATTGGTCGCTTCGCAGAAGCCAGTTCCAGGTGCCTCTATTATAGTTCCAATCTTGCACTCAGGACAATGCAACTTCATCAACCAATCGGAGCGGTCCTAATGCATGGAACTTAAGCACAGAACGTTAGGCAGGTAAGTCGGAGAGTCGAGTGAACTATTTCACGGTTAATCCCTAATATTCAGGAAGTCTATGCATCTTTACACAAAATCATCCCACGTAAGGCGACAGTTCGAAGGACTGGGCGTAACGTCAGAAATTGATCGGGGCTATGAAAATGTTTCAGAACCTGCAAGCAACGAAACAATGCACGTGAATTATGATACCTAACAGCTCAATCCTCGCGTCTTGAAGGATTGACGGTTTAGACTCCTTTTCTTGCTTGCTTAATCTCCATTTTGATTCTTTCCCGCGTAAACCCTGCTGATTTAGCGTTCTTGAAGAGTTCTTTTCTCAATTGCCTGCAGGAATCTCTTAGTGTAAGATAGCTAACCGATTTTTCGCCTTTGCCGCTCTTGACCTCTTCGAACAAGTCGTCGCACTCGCTCTCTCGCACCGCTAAGTCACGAATTTTGCTATCGAACTCTTCGAAACCGGTTGTCAACGCGATCGAGATCCCGTTGTCTTGGCTCGTATAAAGTACTTAGACCAAATACAATCGCATAAACCCGTGTTGTTTTCCTCTTGGGTTGCTGTGAAAGTTGCTATTCCCAGCTCCTCGTCATCAGAGTTTGCTGACGGTTGCCACATGATTCACGAATTCGCGCCATTGCCCTGGAATGAGTTCGTAGGTGGTCGATTCGGCTAGGCAGAAAACTGGATGGTAAGGCTCAAGCAGTTTCTTCAGCTCTGTCGAAGTATTTTCATCACTCCCTTTATCGCGGATCGTGAGGTATGCGCATCTGATGTTTCTGTATGAGTAGCGCAGGTTTTCGAACTTTTTAATGAGTTCGGAAGAGAATTCGCGATCCATTTTTCCGTGGCTTTCAACTTCGATTACGAGTCGTACTTCTTGATCACGGTAAGCGTTCGTAAAGGCTGCAGGTATTGCTGTGTGCGTTACTAGCAGTAGGTCAAATTCGGTCGGGTAACCGTCGATGTACACGTTGGGGCCGACAACTTTGAGCTCTTGTGGAAGATGTTTCTTCAAGAATTGTTTCACTACGCGGCACGCTAGGTCTGCGTCGAACCTACTCCACTTTGACGCTCCTCCCTCACCTTCGCCCTTTCTCTCTTTGCTCTTGACAAGATTTACGATGTCTTTCTGTTCGATTTCAAAGTCATTTTGCGAAGATTGCATTGAATTCACACAATCCTTCCTGTATGTCTCAGTTATTGACCTATACTCCTATGCGAAGTACGAACGAAATTGTTAGCGTGAGAGAGCTCTGTCAGTTCGCCACTAGTGACTCAACGAACTTTTGATGGTCGACGTCGAATAGTCCTTTGTCGGTTAATCTTACGTGGGGAATTACGGAGAGCGTGAAGAGTGAAATCAGTGGCATGTATGGGTGGTCCGGTACGCCCAACTCTTTGAAGGCTTGTCTCATCTCCATCATCTTATGCCCCACCAAACTCAGATCTTCCTCAGACATGAGTCCTGCGAGGGGTAGTTCAATTGACGCGAGTATTCTTCCATCCTTGAATGCTGCGACCCCACCGCCATACTGAATTACTTGGTTTGCCGCGGCTAGCATATCTTGCGGGTTGGTTCCAGCGACAACAAGGTTGTGAGCGTCATGTGCCACCGTAGTAGCCACGGCTCCTTTGGTGATTAGGCCTCGGACGAATCCGGATCCTCTCGCTCCTGTTCTGCCATGCCTTTCGAACACGAGGGCTACTGATAGTTCACCCAGCACGTATTTTCCGTTGCGGACTTCAATTTCGTCTTCTTCTAGTTTCGTTAGGAGTAGTTGAAGAAATGCCAATCCCATGTCTGACATTTCCTTTTGTGGTGAAGTAAAGTCGATCACGTTGACCTTCAAACGACCATTCTCGATCGGGGGTTTCAATTGAACATACTCCGAGGTCAAGCATTTCATTTTAACAGAATTCTTTGCTCTCGGGTTGAAGGTGGACCTGTTGAACTGGGTTAGAAGTTTACCATGTTTCGCAACCACTGCTCCGCTAGCGATCACGGTATCAATGTTGAATGTTTCTAGTTTGTCGATGAGTACGATGTCTGCAATCTTGCCAGGCGCAATGGCTCCTAACTCGAAAAAGCGCATATGCTGAGCTGGCCTTGATGTCGCAGCCCGAACCGCTTCAACCGGATCCATTCCTGCCTGGATAAACCTGCGGCAGACGAAGTCGAGGTGTCCAGAGTTTAGGAGGTTGTCGGGCATCACGTCGTCAGTGACGAGGATGATGTTCCAGGGCTTAGGGATTTTGTTGAGTGCTGAGACCATGGCTTTGATGTCGAGAATGTGTGGGCCGCGGAGTTTTACGTACATGCCCGTCCGTAGTTTCTCGATTGCTGATTCTGCGTTGAAGTTTTCATGGTCTGCTTCAGGACCGGCGGCTGCGTAGGCACTCAGCTCGTTCCCTGTCAATAGTACAGCGTGTCCATCAATTACCGTCTTGTTCCTTATTCCCGTCTCGAGAATGCGCATCATTTTATCATTGCCCGAGAGTACTCCAGGAAAGTCCATGACCTCGCCGAGGCCTGCTATTCCGTCCCAGGTCAACATTTCCTGCACATCGGCAGGAGTTATCTCGGCGCCAGATGTCACTGCACCGCACTCGGGGACGCAGGTAGGTGCGAAGAAGAATGTTCTAAGCGGCAGGCCTTTGCTGTTATCCACCATCATTCTAACTCCTTCCTTTCCGAGAACGTTTCCGATCTCGTGAGGATCGGCGACGACGGTCGTTGTTCCATGTGGGAGAACCGCGGCAGCGAAATTCGCGGGCGTCATCATGGTGCTCTCTATGTGGAGATGAGTGTCGATCAATCCTGGAATAGCCGTCTTACCAGTCCCGTCGATGACTAGGTCCGAACGTAACTCGCCGGCCTTAGGTCCCACGGCGACGATTTTGCCTCGGTATAGACCGATTGAAGCCGGATAAATTTCGCCAGTGAATACGTTCAGCAGGTCAACGTTCTTGATCAGGGTGGTAAGGGGGCGTTTTCCGAGTGCAGCTTCAATATCTTCTCTGATCCTATCGGGTTGCATTGCCAACCTTTTCCCTGCACGGCGTCCTATGCGGGTCCGAGTATAGGGCTTACGATTTTGTAACTGTTACAGTCGACTAGGCCCTTGTCAATGATTGCGTAGTCTGGTATGCCAGTGATTTCGAGGAAGATCATTGACATGAATGGAGAGTTGAGTTTCGACCCAAGCTCTTTGGCAGCATTGTCTAATTTTGTTTCAGCCTCAGCCATTTCTTCCGGCTCGGTGTCAGCGATTATGCCCGCTATGGGCAGAGCTATTGAGGCGGTTACTCTGCCATCCCTTACAACGACTTGGCCGCCGTTCATGTCTATCACCTTGTTGGTCGCTGCAGCCATATCGTCTTGACCTACTCCTATGCAGACTATGTTATTGTCGTCGGGCGCTGTTGATGATGCAATGGCTCCGTGCTTCAACCCGAAACCGCTTATGAATGCAACCGCGACATTTCCGGTTCTTCGGTGTCGTTCTATTACAGCAACATGGAGTACGTCGTCGTCAGGGGATGACGCCACCACTCCGTTGCTAACATCCAATATGACCTCTCTTCTTTTCCTCACAAAGGGCACTTCGGGCACGATCTCCATTGAAATTGCACGAACTCTGCCCGATTTGTGGGAGGTTCTAACTTGCAAATTCTTAGGAAGAACATGTTTCACGTTCATGCTCCTCATGATTCTGGCTGCTCGCTTTGGGGGCGTGAACTTGATTGTTGTTCTTCCATCGGCAGCAACTAGTTGACCGCCAACCAGAACCTTATTGATACTGAATTTTTCCAACTCGTCGACTAGTAGAATATCTGCGAAGCGACCGGGGGATATGCTGCCCACCAAGCTGTCTATATGGTAGATTTCCGCACAGTTTACCGTGGCCATCTGAATGGCTTTAATCGGCTCAATTCCTAGTTCGATCGCTCTGCGTACCATGCTATTGACGTGTCCTTGTTGGAGCACGTCGCTGGCTGTGACATCGTCTGTGCAGAATGCGATTCTTCGTGTATCGAGCTTGTTTTCCACAATTGTCCTGATGTAGTCGTCGAGAAAGTGGACTACCGATGATTCTCTAATCATGTAGAATAATCCATTCCGTAACTTTTCGAGGAATTCCTCTGGGCTGTACGCTTCGTGGTCCGACCTTATCCCGGCGCATATGTACCCTGAGAGTGCCTTTCCCCTGAGCATCGAGGCACTACCATAAGCGGGCAATCTTTGCTTGTACGCTGTTTGAAGCGCTTGCGAAACTTGCTTATCTGGGCCGACCTTGCCATCCGCCGAACCGACCACGAACCTTCCAAGCGTCTCCCAAACGCCCACGCTCTCTTCCCATCGGTTCGTTATTGCGTGCTCCCTGCTACCGAAGTTGTAGTGGAGGGTTGATGATGGGATTGTATAGGGCAATTTGCAAGGGGCGCCAAAGAACATCCTAAGATGCGCTTTCTTTGACTCGTTCAACGAATTTCTAACCGCGCTTAATCCGCCCGCTCCAAAGATCTGGTCGAGTGACGTGATGATTGAGGTTGTTCCTTGTGAGAGCATGAGTTTGGCGAACATTGTGACGGAGAGTTTCGTCACCTCAAAGTGAATGTGTCCGTCAATTAACCCTGGAACGAGGTATTGATTCTGTGCATCAACTTTCTCAGTCTCAGATCCAATATACTCACGAACATCGCCTATTGCTACGATTTTTGAATCATAAATCGCGACGTCAGCAGCGTAAACCTCGCCGGTCACAACATTTACGAGCCGCCCACCGTTCACAACTGAGCTTGCTTTTCTAATGCCTAGCCCTGCCTCGAGCAGGGGTCGATTCGGACACAAATCCACCACACCTGCGGTTAACAGAGTTCTCGCATTCGCCCTTTGTTGGACTATTCTGGTGGTATTTCCTTGAACGCTAATCCAATGTCTATGCCCTTGCTTTTGTAGTACATCTTCGACAAGCCATAGATGGCGAGACCACCTAGGAAGGATATGACGATGTAGGCGTAGGCTAAGGTATTGCCTCCCCACACGTCTGGCGACGACAAGAATTCGTAGCTGAGGAAAGCGTACACTAGAGCCATTAGGATACCTGAAATGACGAGGGTTAGCTTCGACGTGCCTTTTTCGTTTCGGATGGCGTAGATCACTGCGGCTATTCCTACGAATGCGAAGTAGATGACTGCAGATAGTACAACGCCGAACAGTGAGGATAAGGGCCCATACAGGAAGGCCGCTAATCCTACAAATCCGATGGTCAACACCAAGTCGATTGCATGCGCGATCAATGGCGATCCGTAAGATGGGCTAACGTAAGCGAGCCTTGCTGGCAGAAACCTGTCAAATGCTTGAGCGAAAACGTACCTTGAGAAGATAATGATACCGTAGGCAAGCACGGCTATATTCCAAACTATCCAGCCAATCCCGATCGCCCAGGATACGGCTGGTACGGTCGTGACACCCATTGCCAGTGTCCAGAAGTTGAATGAATAGTCGTAAACGAGGGGTACATTTCCTAATGCTGCATTTGTGAAGGGTAATCCGCCGACGTAGTACATTACTCCAAATCCTGCAGTGAGCAATAGAACGCTGACAACCGCGGCTAGTGGAACGTTCCAGCGTAACGTGTTCTTACCCTTTATCTCGGAGGCTACCGCGGGACCGGCAACAACCCAAGGGTAAACGAAGATTGCAAAGAAGGGTAAGATGAACAAGTTAGGCATTAGGTCGAATGATGAGCCGGAGTATGAATTGGCGAGACTTGTGTAGGTGTCGTTTAGGCCCATGGAGTGCAGAGAGGCGATGTAATTTTGCACGCCTTGATTTCCTGCAGCCATCAGTATTCCCATCGCCAATATCATTGTCAGAATTCCGACAATCGTGAAGACTGAAACGATCTTGTAACCCGCCTTAGGTTTGAGGATGTTAACCACGATCAAAACACCGAATATCAGAATCCCGAGCAGGAACTGCGACATTGGGTCGGCGCCTTGAAGGTTCCCAGGCAAGGCTAACCCGAGAAAGTCCTGATAGCCCAAAGAAACGCCAACCGACCCAATAGCGAAAACTGTTGTTAGAACGGTTAGTGCAAGAAATGCTAACGTCTGTAACGTGAAACCCATCAAGGAGATGGCGCTTCCGAACGGTCCGCCCAAGCTTCTAGAGATCCATATGTAGTCGCCACCGGTCCTCGGGACTCTAAGGGTCATAATCGTATAGACAATAATCTGTGGGATTGAGAAAACAAACCCGATGATTGACGCGTAAACGAGATTTATCCCAGAAACAGAAGGGAGCAGGACCATTGTGAGTCCTATGGATCCCAACGCTACGCCAGTAGCCATGCTACTTATGTTGAGAGCAATTGCATCAAAAAATGATACAGATTTGACGAGGCCAGTTGCTTCTCTAACGAAAACCGTAGGTTTACCAGCAGTCATGCGAAATCTGGTTTGCCGATTGAACGTGAATTTGTATTTAACAATTAGCACGCGTTCGTAAGGTGATCACACGGAATTTTTCGCGGAAAATACGACCGATGTCGAGTTGAATGCTACGTCCCTCCATCGGACAAACCGGTCAGACAATAAATCTACGTGTAAACTCTTTCAACCTCTTTCAAGAATGATAGAACGCGCTAACAACATTCACACTCTTCCAATGCAATGAGCCGTTATCAGCGAGTGTCGATGTGTGGTTCTTCTGATCTCAAATTCCTTTTCTGAGCTGGTATGATATTTTCTTCTGGATTTCGACATCGTTCTTCTGGTCGTAGTAGATTATTTGCGCGCTTTCAACGGTCTTGGTGCGAAGAATTCCGATATCGATCAAGTCCTTCACTTCAGTTTCTATTTCGTCTGCAGGTCGCCCAATTCTCTGGCTTACGCTTTCTATTTTCTCTGTTAGGTCTGGGTTTTCATGGAATAAGGCGAGAATTTCCAACTTGGCGTCTGACCCGAGGAGTTTGGAAATCTCCATTTTTTCAGGCATGTGTCTCACGACTCTGTAGTTCGCGTCTCGCGTCTATCACGTAATCAGCTAGCAGTCGATTTGTTTTCCCGTCAAATTGCAATCCTAACCTTGCGTAGAGGAGTTTGATGATAAATCTGCCAACCGTTTTTCCGCTAGCGGATCCAAATGCTTTCTCCAACGCGGCGAAGAAAGTGTCTATGTTACTTGGAATCTCGTATCTGCTGAGTCCTTGGTATGTTTCAAGGCTGAGGAAGAGCGATTCCAAAACCTCGCTTCCCAGAATGGCCACCATTCCATCTTTTACACAATCGAGTAGAGTTTGGTCGAATCGTTCTGGGTTTGCCAAAGCCGTGTATGACAGTTGATATGCTTCCTGCCGTAATTCTACCGCCCCCTGAAGTCCTTCGCTCAAGTGTATGCCCACAGCTATTGTTACACCTACCAACTGTTCAATCGAGAGCGAGGGTATGGCATAAGCGAGTGCATGTTACCCGCGGACGAACATTCCCGACGCAGTATACCTACCCAGACCATTCTGCTCGCGGGATGGTTTTCATTAGTCAAACTGTTTCAAACAGTATTTTTTCACTCGATACCGGGGCTGGGTGAATGGTGCTTGGTAATTTATGGAGGATGATATGGACAAAACTATTCAGGCCGAGATTACGTCGAACGCCTCTGAGTGGTCGATGACTATTCGTGTAGGTGCAGGTTTTGTCCGAGTCAAATGAAACATTGAACGAAATTCGAAGGAACTCCAAAGGAAAGACATTGCTCGTGGGAAGAAGGATTGGGCAAGAGAAACTCGACATTCTAGGTGCTATTTTGCGAATTGAAGTGAAACCAGGAAAATACCCGACTGGCGGAGCCGTGCTCCGATGGGAGCCTGGGATATTGGAAAACTTCTACATGGGAGACTTTGACTCTGTAATCCTGCATAGATTTCTATACAAACCTGTAAAAGCGTACATTGAAGATCCTGTTAGGGTCTTGGGGGAAGTTAAGAGAATTCTGAGGCGCGAGGGGCGACTTCTAGTGAATTCTTACCTGTCAGATGGCGTAACGAAGAACTATCAGTCCGTTGATAGCTTCTTTACCGAAACGGAAATGCAGAGCATGCTCAGGGAACAAGGATACCGGAACGTATCGCGTCTCGATACTGGAGACTCATGCATATTCGTTTGCGAAAAGTAGAGAATTCACAGTTCCGCTATACTACTCGTCTGGCTAAACACAATTGGTAACGACCAGGGCACACATAGAGATCCCTGAAGTGAACAAATGGATGCGGCAACAGTGACGGTCACTGGAGTTGTAGCATAATAGAATGAGATTTTCGACCCATCATCCAACGCAACAGCCCCGGTGCCAAGCGCCCAGTATATGTTGAATCGAGTAGTAATTGTGGCTGATGCAGGTACCGCCATACCGCCGATCAACGTAACGTATTGCTGATCCAAGCTTCCGGAACCAACATCTACGCCCTCAATCGAAACCGTCCCAGTAAGCGACAACAATTTCACAGTCTGGGAACCATCGTTCTCAATGCTACCAACCAGAACAACCGTGTTGGGACCCGTGATAGAGTAGTAAGTTATCGTGAGAGTAAACCCCTCGCTATTCACAATAAACGGAAGCGTGACACCATCAACCGAAACAGGCTGCGCCAAAACCATCAGACAGACAGAGAAACATGCAACCAACGCGAGGACAATGTTTCTATGCAATTCAGAAACTTCCACGCATTCCGAAAATACAACGCCTTCACCCATAACCAATGGTTACTTACAACAATCAACGCAATCCGCCGATACATTGCTCCGGCGCTTGCAATCAAACCTGACTAAGCCCATCGATAGGCCCTGACAAACACGCGCAAGAATGGGTGAGCCTCTAGATTGTTCCTTACGTGAAGAATTACTTGCCGGAACAAAATCCTCAGTCATTGGTGACGGACGCGAGTTCATGTCTCTTGTTACGAGTTGGCGTCAATCATTATGTGTCCGTGGATACCATCGATTGCAAATAGAATGAGCACCAGAATGCGAAATTAAACGTGCAGTTGGCTATCTGTTGTACATTTTATGATGTCGCAGCTCGTGTGCGACTTTACTTGCAGATTTGAGCTGGGAATTGCGCTAGGCATGGTCGGAACCCATGAAGCTGATAGTCTTTTTCAGATATTCGAGTAGCTAGATCTGAGGAAGATTTCGAAACTTCTTGAAGCAAGAATGGCAAGCGCTGAAGTAGAGAGTGGCTCTATCACGGCCGCGGTGCTTTGGAAATTTCTTGTCGAACCGAGTGATGATTCAGAATGATTGTGTGATTATTCAGGTGGGATTTCCCTGAAGGCGGCACTGATGTCAAGGCCCTGACGTTTCCTGTAAGCCTTAGCCACGAAGTACAGAACTACTCCGAATACTAGCCATCCGAGCATGAAGGCTCCAGACGCGGGGGTTACTGGGAATCCAAGCTGAGGGTTTGCCAAGAGAATGACTGTGTACGCAATAATTCCGAAGCCTGCAATGGCGCCGCAGATTGTTATTAGGGGTATCCGCCCGATCTTAGTTCGCGTAAAGGGAGGCGCTTGTTCGAAGATCGCTTTTCCCCTCCACGGAAGAAGCATGCCTGAAAGCAAGGCTGGGACGAAGGAAATGGCTGATCCAAGAGCCGCGTTTAGAATAATGCTCACGACTCCCGTGTACAAAGTGAAGACAAGGAGAATTTCCCCCGCTATGAAAGCCGCGATCACCGAAATGTATGGGGTTGAGAAAGTTGGGTGTACCTCAGCGAACTTTGCTGGTGCTATTCGGTCGAAGGACCATGCGAAGATCCACCTAGTTACGACCAAGATAGATTGAGGTATTACGACAAGAGACGCTGCGACAAGTCCAATGTCCATCGCTGCTGAGATTGCGGGGTTATGGTAAACAAAACCTATGATGCTGTTTAGAAGTGGAGGGTTAACAGGGCTATTACTTCCCAGAGCGATGAGTGAATTTGCGAAATCAAATCCAACCGTCCCGTAATAGAGCAATACCCCAACTGTGAACATTATCCAACTGAACAGGACGGCGCCGAGAAGTCCGGAGAAGATGCTCTTCTTCAAGTCTTTCAGTTCGCCAGCGATCTGAACTGGCCAAATGGTGAGGAGATAGAAGCCTAGGATAGGTGCAGCGATGACGGTTTGCGTCAGGTTAGGTTGAGGAGTAGCGTATCCTGCTTTCTGAGCGTTTGCAATGACCTGCTGATAGCTTACCGTTGAAACTGAGTTCCACATGGAGACGAATGCATCATGTCCAATCGTCAAGGCTCCGAGCATCACGAAAGGTGAGATCAAAGATGCTAGGACGAGTATGGTTTGAACTTTCGCGTAACTCCTCAGCGGAATTATCATCATGAGTGTCGAGAATATTATGATCAAGCTGTCAATGACGAATCGGACAGTCAAATCAGAAAACATTGGCGCAATTTGTGAGTAGCCAAGGTCTGTGAGGAAACTCGGCAAGTATAGGCTAGTTACTAAGTCAGAGAAGATGGGAAGGTTCAAGACTACGATGAATGTTGCAAGCCAGCTTTGCATGAAGCCGATAGCAGGATGTAGTAGACGACTAACATAGATATAGTCCCCACCGGAGCGCGGCATCGCAAAAGCAAGTTGAGTGTAAACAATTAGGTATGGGACGAGAACGATGAGAAGGAATAGCAAGCTTCCAACTAAGTTCGCATTCGGCAGCGTCGAGGGGATTGCGTAGTAGAAGGATGTCATAGCTACGCCGAGAACTACGCCACCGAATCCGACACCAAAACTATCCCACCATCCGAGACTCCTAACGAGACCAGTTGCATCACGTGTGAAAACTTGCGGTTTTCCGGAGGCCATGAAATTTCCTCGCGAGGAAGTGGTATTTAACGCTGTTTGTTTGCCCATCAGTTGGGGCGTACAATCCCGTAATTTCGGTCCATCTAATTACTTGCCAGAGCTACTTCGTGGTTCGCAAACAGCCCAGTAAAAAGGAAAACCTCATTCGTTAACGACGAGACTTGTTCTTCGTCTTCTTGCCTAAGAAGTATGGAAGGATCTTCTTGCTGAACATGGTGACGGTTTTAAGTGGGTCGTAGCCCCAGTCCCCGAATAGAAAGTGAGTCATTCCAACTTTTCTGTATTTCTCGATGAGTTCGATGAATTGGTCCGGGGAGGAGAACAGACAGGTTTTGTCTAGAATGTTTTCGTCTGTTAGCTGGGTCGTCGAGGATTCGATTTTTCGTGGGTCTCTTTCATTGAAGTTTGCCGGGATTAGAGAGCCGGCGCTAAGTCGGTATTTTGAGATGAGTCTCTTCATATTCCCATAGCCACCGTCAATGTAGACACATTTCTCAATGCTTTCGAGTTTTTTGCCTGCGAGTTTTGCGGATTCAAAGAATGCTGGAAACACTTTGTCACGGAGATCTTCCGGTGAACCGGCGGTCATTAAGTGATCGGCGTACAGTCCACCTATTCTGGCAGACTTGGGACCCATGGCCGACCAGTAAATTGGTATTCCTTTCTTCGGTTTATCGTAGCAGAAGACGTTTTTCACGTTGAAGTGTTTTCCTTCGAAGCTGAAATAATCCCCCTCGGTCCAATATCTCCTCATCAATTGAACCGCCTCTGCTAGGGTTTCACCTCTCTCCTTCCACGCAGGCCAATGGTCAACGAAAGGTGCTTCGTTGATTGCCTCTCCAGTGCCAACGCCCAGAAGAACGCGACCGGGGAATAGTCTTTCCATTGTAGCGAAGCCTTGAGCTACGATTAGAGGGTGGTACTTGAACATTGGAACTGTAATGTCGCTACCCATTGGGACGGACTTTGTATTCGCTGCGGCTGTGGCCAGCCAGACCCAGGCGTGGGGGGAGTGTGCGTGTGTGTGAAACCATGGAAGGAAGTGGTCTCCGAACCAAGCAGCATCAAATCCGGCCTCTTCAACTCTCCTAGCTAAATTGATCGTGTAATCAGGCTCAAACCAAGCTCCTGCCGGTCCTACATCGTAACTAATTTTGAATTTCATTCTACTCGTATCCTCTTGTCTTTCACTATGCAACGCTGATCCTGGCTGTATGAGGCTTATGCGTTGTGTTCGCGTCGAAGGATCTTGCCTGGTAGTCTTCCCAAGTGTTCTCCTTTCTTAACAACTACTTCTCCGTTTATGAGAACATATTCGATTCCGTCAGGATAGAGGTTGGGCTGGTCGTAGGTGCTTCTGTCTGTGATGTGGTTGTAGTCGAAGATTACAAGGTCGGCCCAAAATCCCTCCTGGATTCGTCCTCTGTCTTGCAATCCAATTCGGTTCGCGGGCAGAGACGTCATTTTTCTGATAGCATCCTCTAACTTCAGAATGGCATGTTCTCTCACATATTTTGCAATGACGCGGGGGAATGTGCCGTATGCCCTTGGATGAAACTTGAAGGAGGCTAGTTCTCCGTAGGGCGCGAGTGCTATGCCATCGGATCCAACCATGTGGAAGGGTTCTCGGTAGACGGAGAAATTGTCTGCCTCACTCATCCATTGGCAGATGACGCCTGTGTTGAACATGTCTTTTCCTTCGTCGGCGAGGACGGATAAGGCGGCGTCTACTGGTTTCATCTCTTTCAGTTTGCCAATGTCGAGAAGTGTTTTGCCTTTGTACGCGCGATTTGATGGGGCATAGAGGTCGAAGAGCATGATGCGATTGAGTGTTTCCGGTTTCGATAGCCAGAAGGCTCCCAGATCTGAGTCGCAAGTCTCTTTTGATAATTGACTTCTTGTGGATGGCTCTTGGAAGTCTTTGACGAGGTCGTTCCACGATCGGTTAAAGATCGGTGGAGGAAAGAAGGCCATTAGCGGGTTTGCTCCAGCGAGGTATGGGTAGAGGTCACAGGTAATGTCCATTCCTCGAGTGCGAGCTGCTCTGATCATGCCTAGCCCGCGTTCTGTTTCTTCTGAGTTACCGAAGAATCCGCAGAAATGTCCTATGTGAACTGGCAGGTTTGCTTTTTCGCCGATTTGAAGGGCTTCGACTGTTCCCGCTAGGTAATCTCCGTCAGTTCCTCTGAGATGGGAAGAGTAGAAGCCATCGTATTGTGCGGCGATCTTGGCTAGCTCAATTACTTCTTCGATGTTTGCATTGCTGCCGGGCGGATAAGCGAG
>DATIYC010000152.1:0-4507 GCA_035517955.1 Candidatus Acidiferrales bacterium
TTGGTCTGTTTGCAGAGTTCTGCTAACTTCGATTCTTTGATAGCAAAGGTGTACTGTGATTCTCTTGCCGCGGGAAAATCTCCTAGGCCGTTTCCTACGAAGAAAACCTCTTGCCCTTTGTTTTTGTGGAATTTTACAAGATCGGCTTTGAAATTTGTTGAGGCTAGGTCGAATTTCTTTGGAAGAACTACGTTGTAACCTTTTGCAGTGCGCTCCGTCCTGGGAGCGCATAGAGTTATGAAATTCAGCAGGTTTCTTCGCGCTAGGAAATGTTGGATGTAGAAATCTAAGCCACCGCTTACAACGATTAGCGAAGCATTGTTTGACTTGCAATATTCAACCAACTTTTCGAAGTTGGGTCTCAACACGGTAATCGGGTCGAGCGTCCGCAAGATCTTATCTGGGGAAGCTTCGATCAGCTCGTATTCTCTTTGCAATGATTCCTCGAAAGACACTTCGCCTGTCTCAAACTGTTTCTCGATGATTCTCCACTGTGGGCTAGCGAAGAGCTCCAGAGTCCTCTGAGCGGCGTCGATGTTGATGATTGTGCCGTCAAAGTCGCACATCACGACCGCGTTGCTGTTCATTTGTGACTCGAAACCTTGAAGCTGAAGAGGTGAAGATTAAAACTAGACGTATGAAAGCGAAAATGAAGATGACGCAAATGGCTAGAAGAGTTTCGATTGTTCTTGCTGATTGGTGCCCACACTGCGTTCCGCTCTCTCTTGAGAACGCAAAGAGAATGGCCAAGGACTTGAATTCTGAGCTTCGCGTTTTGGACATTGATGACCCTGAGCAGGAGAAAGTAGCAGACGAGTTGGTCAAAGAACATGGTGACTATACGCCAGATTACTTAATTCCGCAAGTCTTCTTGGAAGATGACGGCAAGGTACAACATGTTTTTACAGGATTCTCGGAGGGAGTTTCGGTTACGAGAGCGAAATGGGAAGAACTCTTCGCAAGCTCATATTATAGGAGTCTAAAGAAACCTAACTGATTTCCGTCTACACATTACTTTACTTGCAAGTTGGACAGAACTTCCCAGCAGTACTACTATCATGAGCGAAAAGTTTCAAGCACCCCTTCCGCGTGCCATCTCCCGAGCAAAGTGAGATGGCAACTTTCTTTTCGCTATCCGTCCGAGCGTATCTCGTCCAGTAAACCTCCGTTATTTTCCCGTCAGGTCCTAGGTTTACCTCAACCATCTTACGTGCATCGTATCCGAGTTCCCATCCGTGACGGCTTCCCAATCGAATATCGTTTGGCGTGAAGTTCTCTTTACCAACTTGGCTCGTCACCAGTTTTTCAAATGATTTCGTGTCGGGTTTCAGGCTGAAATAAACGACTTGTGATACGAAACTTTCTGGGCAGACGTAGGCACCCAGGACCTGCGTGGCGTCCTGTGAGACTACCTGCATAGACGTTGGTTTGTCACAGTGCCTGAAGCATTTACCTTCGAAACTTAGATGTTTCTGAACAAATTCAGGAAACCAGTCCAACTATTGCACCAGAACGTGCGCGGTCAAAGACTGGGGAACTTTAAAGGATTCCATTGAAGACATTGAGACGAATATCTTGAGGGCTCGCAAAACAATTGCATCAATCATAACGGTTCTTGGCGCAATCACTCTAGCCTATTCGCTTGCAACAGCAGTAGACCATGGGGCTACCTTCATTGTATGGCTCACTGTGGTAGTCGGAGCGCTTCTAGTGGTAATTGGACTTGGCCTCTTGATTACAGCGCTTTTGGAGGCATGGTTGAGTGATGGACAGACTGCTTTAGTAGATGGACTCCAAGCCGGTTAGAAGAATAGGCCAAGGTGAGCACAATGATCGAGTCCAACCACCTACTCGAGGTTGCAGAAACTGCTGCAGAAATTTCCGGGAAGAAACTTCTAAGGTTCTTTCGTCACCCAAAGCTCTCAGTGAACCGCAAATACGATTACCCGGGAAGCATCGTCACGAACGCAGACAAAGAATCTGAACGGTTGATTCTCAGCAGAGTAAAGCAAAGCCACATCAAAAGCACGGTCATTTCAGAAGAAGTTGGGAGAGTTGATTACGGCTCAAGGGAGATTGTTTGGGCCGTAGACCCACTTGACGGCACGCTCAATTTCGCGAAAGGGATACCTCACTTCGCAGTTTCCATAGGTGTTAGGGTAGACCGACGAACCGAAGCCGGAGCCATCTACGACCCTATTCTTGATGAGATGTACACCGCAACCCGCGGCGAGGGGGCTCGACTCAACGGTAAGAAGATCAAGGTATCTAACCCTACTACACTGCGCAACGCGGCACTCATCTTCGAATGGTGGGACCCCGAACCCTCAATTCCTGACCCCTTGGGCTTAGAGAAACGACTCTACCGGTATACTCGAAGCTTACGATCCCCCGGCAGCATTGCCTTGAACCTGTGCTCCATTGCGTCGGGAAGATTCGATGGCATGATCACTGTCTACCTAAAATCACCAATATGGGAAACGACGGCAGGTTGCTTGATCATAGAAGAGGCGGGTGGCCGAGTAACCAACTCTCTAGGTAAGAGTTGGGAAGACTTATCGCGTTCAATTATTGCAGCTGAGCCGGATTTTCAACGGAAGCTCATGTCTTTTGTTAAAGCTGGGACTAAGTAGAGTCTCGCTAAAGGCCTTCACGTGATAAGTCCTGAATCAATTCCTTTTGGCGAGAGGTCAACTTTGTCGGTGTGCGAACCTGCACTATGATGAGCTCGTCCCCTCTGCCATTGTTCCGTAGAGCAGGCATTCCTTTCCTTCTCAGGCGAAAGACGGCGCCACTTTGCGTTCCGGAAGGGACGTTTATTTTTGCGGGGCCGTCTAGGGTTGGAACTTGTACGTCTCCACCCAATGTGGCTACTGAGAAGTTTACGTTGGTGTGGCAGATCAGGTCGTTGCCTTCTCTTTGGTATGTGGGATGGGGACGGACGTGAATTGCAACGTAAAGGTCTCCTCGTTCTCCCCTTCCTTCAGCGGCGTCGCCCTCCCCTCGTAGGATTAGTTGTGAACCGGTGTCAACGCCTGGCGGGATTTTGACGCTGATGCGGCGGTTTCGCTCGACGATTCCTGCTCCGCGGCATTCGTCGCAGGGCTTGTCGATTATTGTTCCTCTGCCCCGGCATTTTCTGCACGGCTCGACACGCGCGAAGTGTATGAAACCTGCGTTTTGCACATGCTGAATCTGGCCTGTCCCACCGCACTCTGAACACCTCTTTGGTGACGTGCCAGGTTTAGCGCCCGAGCCGTTGCATACAGAGCATCGCTCAGTCCTCGGCACATCAATATCTGAACTAACCCCAGAGTATGCTTGCTCCAAGGAGATTTCCATATCATACCTTAGGTCTTGGCCACGTTGCGGTCCTCGTGGGCGGCGACCGCCTCCGAGGAATTGTTCGAAGATTGATCCGAATCCACCCATCCCGCCACCGAATCCAAATCCTATGTCTCTGAAGATTTCGTCGAAGTTAACTCCGCGGAATATGTCCTCGGTTGAGTAGCGGCCGTCTATTCCAGCATGGCCGAAGCGATCGTACTGTGCGCGTTTCTCATCGTCCGATAAGACAGCGTACGCTTCGGAAATTTCTTTGAACTTCTCCTCTGCGTCAGGTGCCTTATTGCGGTCCGGGTGATACTTGAGGGCTAAGTTTCGGTACTCGGTCTTGATCTGGTCCTTAGTGGCCTCACGCGGCACGCCAAGTATATCGTAGTAGTCACGCTTCGACAATTCGTATCTGCCGTAGTATCATAGCTACTTTTTGTCGTCAACGACCTTGTAGTCCACATCAACCGGCTGCTCTTTCTTCTCACCCTGCGGTGGTGAACCTGTCGTCCCACCAGCTTGGCCCCCGGCGGCCGAGGCACGCTGTTGGGATACCTGCTGGTAGGCAGCAGTGCCAACATCTTGCAGCAGCTTCTGCAAAGCCTCTAGTTTCTGTTTGATAGCCCCAGCATCCTTGCCAGCCAGTGCCTCTCGAAGCTCACTGGAGGCTTTGGTGATCTGAGTCGATTGTTCGTTAGTGATCTTTCCAGCTAGCTCTTTCGTCAATCGTTCTGCGCTGTAGATTAGGTTGTCAGCTGAATTGCGAAGCTCCGCCTCTTCTTTGCGTTTCTGGTCTTGGGCAGCGAACTGGTCCGCCTGCTTCACCATTCTCTCAATATCGTCCTTGGCAAGTTTGGTTGATGCAGTGATTGTGATCTTTTGCTCCTTGTTCGTGGCGAGATCTTTCGCGGATGCGTTGATGATACCGTTCGAGTCGATATCGAACGTGACTTCGATCTGTGGCACACCTCGTGGCGCTGGGGGAATTCCGGTTAGGTTGAACATGCCGAGCGAAACATTGTCAGCCGCCATTGGTCGTTCACCTTGCAAAACGTGAACCGTGACCGTTGTTTGGAAGTCAGCTGCAGTTGAGAAGATCTGGCTCTTTCTTGTTGGGATTGTTGTGTTTCTGTCGATCAATCGCGTGAAGACACCCCCAAGCGTCTCAACTCCA
>DATIYC010000153.1:0-16730 GCA_035517955.1 Candidatus Acidiferrales bacterium
CGATTCACGACATCAACACGGTACGAAGGCATATCTCAACCTTGAAAGGAGGACGACTGGTACAATTATGCCAAGCCCGGTCCATCTTATCACTCATCATATCGGACGTACCAGGAAACTTCCTTCCAGACATCGCTTCGGGGCCTACCGTCGCGGACCCCACGACTTTCCAGGATGCAATCAATGCCATGAGACAGTACGGGGTTTGGGATCATGCGCCTAGAAGAGTAAAAGACCACTTGATTCGCGGTCACCTAGGAAAGATCCCGGAAACGCCTAAACCAGGAAACCAAGAATTCAAGAGAGTTCACAATGTCATAGTTGCAGACAACGCGATTGCATGCAGCGCAGCCGCTAAAGCCCTCTCAACAAACCACTCTAAAGCAACGATCCTCACATCTCGCGCAGAGATCGAGGCGTCACAAATGGGCAGGTTCCTGGCTGCCATCGCTACAGACCGAACACGACAACCATTTCGAGTAGGCTCGATTCTCATCGGTGGAGAAACTACGGTCCTTGTTCGCGGGGATGGAGTTGGAGGCCGAAATCAAGAAACCGCTCTATCTGCCGTTGAAGATATTGCTGGTACGGATGGAGTGGTAGTGGCCGCCATCGGCACCGATGGGATCGACGGAAACAGCAACGCTGCAGGTGCCATTGTTGATGGTCGCACTTCCGAACGGGCTAAGAAGAAAGGATTACTCGTAAACGACTATCTTGTCCGCAACGACTCCTACCACTTCTTCCATGCATTAAATGACAATTTGATTACGGGACGAACTGGAACGAACGTAGGAGATGTCTATTTAACGGTTCGAATCAACTAGATTCGTCACGTGTCATTTTACGATCAAGGTCGGACATTTCGCGTGGTGAGAGACTTTGTCGGAGACACTGCCCTGAAGGAACGCTCTAACCTCAGTAAGGCCCCTACTCCCAACGATAATTAGATTAACGTTCTCAACTTGACCGACTTTAACGATTTCATCTGCCGGTACGCCTTGAACTAACTTGCATTCGTAATCTACGCCGGAGTTTTTTGTGTACTCATCAGCCCTCTTGATTATCTCCTTTCCCTCAACCTCTAACTCTTTGACATAAACCGTCGTAGCAAGAACTCCAGCCTCAGATGGCGTAACAGCATAGAAGCGCCGAAGAATCACGTGGAGAATAATGAGCTTCGCCGAATATTTCTTTGCAATGTCAGCGGCACAAGCTAACGCTCTATCCGAGAATGCCGAACCGTCCACAGCAACAAGAATCCTCTCGAACATGAGGGTCAGATGAACAATAGGGAGACTCATGGCTATAACATATTCTAGCGAAGACCTAACATTAACTGTCTCTGCCGAACTCGCATTAGACGCCGAGTTCTAGTTTGATGCAGACCAGATAGACCGGCCTAGTTACAAGAGCGCAAATAACCGTGGTTAGCAACGGAACAGGACGAAATGGGCAACTCGAAAACAATTGCAGTATATCGACAAGTCACGAATATTTGAAGCTCCCCCCTCTCATTCAGCCTCAATTTTGGAAAATGATTAATGCATCCTATTGTGTCCGCGCAGATGAAAGCACTTGGTGAGGTTATCGTTTGGTTACAGGTTCTACTATAATCTTCGTCCCTTCCAGTGATATGAAGAGTGGCTGCCCTTTTTGCCACTTCAACTTTTCAATCATCTCACGTGGGATAGTAATTCTGAACTGCCCTCGAAAGCCTTGTAACCTCACTATCTCTAAGTTCTGAGACATTACTACGTACCTGAATAGGCTTGATGAGGCTCAGTAGGCTTAATGAGCATTGCTAAAGTTTATATATGCTATGAATACTCATTAGTACTCTTGAGGACTAGTTCTTGGATACATCAGAATATTATCGTGATGCGCAAGGTTTCTGGAAGATGAAAGCGCCAAAACGAAGACGCATAGTACACCTATAGTTCGTCGTCGATTTGGTTTCTCCGAGCTAGCGCTCCGACTCTATCTTCTTGAGTTGCTTCCGGTACATTTCGACTGCTTCCTCTGAGCTTGTAGCGTCTTCAGCTGCCTTATCTTTCCTCCACTTCCCAGTAAAACGCGGAAACCTCAAGGCAAGCCCACTGGACGCTCTGATCGCATCACGTGCACACGTGTGCATGGGTGATAGTGTAATCTCGTCAGCCGTAACCTCTAACACCATTGACGGCGTAAACCAAGTATCGGCTTGCATCAGCGAGTTGACCCTTGGGCTTTTATGTTTGGTTAGATTTGGGTCCAATGTGCCGGGCAGACTTGCCAAGTCGGCGTCGGTGAATCCCGAGCCTAGCTTGCAAATGGTTTCGAAGACATCGTCCTTTTTGTTGTACACCGACATGAGCAAGGCGCCGTAGTTCCCTGCTCTTCTTCCTCTTCCTGCGAAAGCTCCAACCGGAACTAGGTCAAACGTGTCTTGAACTGCAGCCTTGTAGGATCGTTTGTACTTAATCCATAACCAACCACGTGCTCCAGCCTGGTAGACTGACTGCTCAGACATGCTCTTGACAACGAGCCCCTCACAGCCAGCTGCAACCGCTTCGTCCATTAACTGCTCAAGTCTCTTACTGTCTTTCACTTCAAACTGTTGAGCTACAACGACGTGTTCCGAAGGTTTTACGAGGTCCAGTAGTGTCTGGCGTCTCTTTGGGTATGGCTCGATTGTTAGGTCGGCGCTCTCAACGAAGAGTGCGTCAAATAAGAATACGGTAACAGGTACGTCTTCCGACATTCGCTTGATCTCATATTTTCTTCCTCGACGTTGCGAGATCACTTGAAAGGGAAGCATATCGCCTGTGTTCGCGTCAACTGCAACACATTCACCCTCCACGATTGCCTCCTTCGCCCTTACACTCTTCTGTAGAGCAGCGGCAACGTCTGGGAATTGTTCAGTGATCTTCTCCAATCTTCGAGAAAACAACTCAACTCCTTTAGGCCTAATGTGAGCTTGAATCCTAAGACCATCGTACTTGTATTCAGCAGCTGCCTGCCCTCCGAATTTTTGAAGTATGGATTCAGCGTCAGGAAGCCGTTCGCATAGCATTGCTCTAATGGGACGGCCAACCGTTATCTTGAGCTTCTTTACTCCTTCCAGTCCATCCTTTGCGACAACTTCAGCAACGTGCCCTAAGTCTGAAGAAAGGTTGTAAGCTCGTTCAAGAGGTTCCCTTGCGACTTTATCTCCTCCGTAGGCTACGGCCAGAGCATCAAGAATTGTCATATCGGCGACTCCGAGCCGCAAATTTCCTACCGCAAGTCGTGCAATGTACTTACCTTCCTTGGGAGTAGCATCGTTTAGTAGACTCGTCACCAAGCGAAGCTTGGTCTCAACAGAACCTGCGCCCTCGCTGTGTGCAATTTTATCAAAGGTATCATAGACGACGTTGACCGTGAGCGGGCGTTTTGTGAGAGTGGTTTGTGATCTCTTCCCCACAACTTTTTCGATTGTTAGACCAATATCTCCACTCTTCTTGTAATCAATTTCAACCTGCTTCTCCGGCTTCCCGGAGACTTCTGCCGCAACCCGAAGTAGCAGTTTTTCGGCCACGCCAAGCTCGACTCCCTCGTAGTCAGGATACAACCTTCCTTCGAGCAGGTATACGACCTTCCTAATTTCCTCCTTAGGCGTCTTCTTGATCAGGTCAACAAGTAGGTCAGTGATTTCCAGGCGTTTCGTAGTAGCATCAATCTGTTCGAAAGCATTTGCAAGTTCGATAAATTTCATTGCTAAACTACCCGGCTGAAATACAATGGAGGAATTGAGGAATCACGAAAGATATTGTGGAGTATATTAGCGGTTTGTGCACACTAATCCCTTTGAGGAAAGTTTGATCTTTCACCACAAATTCGCCTAATGATGAAATAAACGCCTAAACCATAGATATGCATCCTTTCGTAATCATCAAGGCGAGGGCTCAGTTATGAATGATCAACCTGGACGGTTATACTTCGGTTGTGCCGGTTGGTCATACAAAGAATGGGTTGGCCCGCTATATGATCCGGAGAAGAGCATGCTTCAGCAATATGCGTCAATTTTCGACACCGCTGAGATCAACTCCTCATTCTACGATCCCCCTGACAAAGGCACAATTTTAGGATTGACCAAATACACGAAAAGAGGATTCATGTTTAGCGCAAAGATCCACCGAAAATTTACTCACGACCTCAAACTCAAACTCTCAGAAGATTCTCGAAATCAACTCGAGGAATTCGTCCAACTATTCGACCCACTGCTAACACAAGATCGGTTGGGCTGCCTCCTAGTCCAATTACCACCCTCCCTCAAAAGAAACGACACGTTGTTGGAGGAATTTCTGGCAGCTTTGCCCCACAGATACGACTACGTATTGGAATTCCGGAACAAGTCTTGGATGGATGAGAATACCTGGCGGATCCTATCCAAGTACGAGGCAGCCTACTGTATCGTTGACGAACCCCTGCTACCCCCGGAAACCCACATCACCTCAAGCATTGGATACGTGAGGTGGCATGGTCATGGAGAGAGACCATGGTACGACTATCGATACAACCAACAACAGTTGAAAGAATGGGTGCCCCAAATCAAAAACATTCAAGAGAATACAAAGAAGACATTCGGAGTCTTCAACAATCATTTTCATGGTTACGCGCCTGAGAATTGTATCCAAATCATGCAAATGTTAGGCGTAGCAACCCCAAATCAAACCAAGACGTTGAAGAGAGTTCAGCAGTACATTGAAAGGGAATTAGCTGGATTACCACCGGCTGGAACTCTCGACGAATACGTCTCAGCTTCGCACGGTCCGGCGTAAGAAGAACCTCCTTGCCAGAGACATCTTCAACCATAAGACCCATTTTGGTAGTTGCGAGTTTGCCACAGCTTGAAACCTCCACAAAATCGCCGAGCCCCTGACGCAGCTCAATAGACACTTCAGACGAAGTAATAGCTATATTTGCCAAAACAGAAGCCTAAGATGAAGAGTACGATAGTGAAAAATCCTCAAGATAGTCCCAAGACGCGGTTTCCCATGGGAGGCTCCTTCCCGGTTTGAAATGCCCACTTTGCGGTAAGGACATGTCAGGCCTCAGTGAGAACAGACAGAAGTCAGGCGCGGAAAGCGCACCGAGCCAACGCGAGCTGATTTACTTCTGCGAAAAGCACGGGGTAATGAACAAGTCGACTGATCTTAAGGATAAGGTCGATCAGATAGCCAAGAAAGCATAATGGACGACCTGCTACCCCTGACGCGGATAGACAATTCCTAACCGCTAGATCCATTTGAAGACCTACATCAGGTAAACAGATTAAGGCAAGGCCATGTGTTCAAAAGCTGTCAATATTGTCGAGTGCGAAACCATGCCGTCAGAGAAATCTTGTGGAGCGGTAGTATTCAAACGTAATAATCCCAGAAAGTACTTGCTGCTCCATTATGAGGGCGGTCATTGGGATTTCGTGAAGGGACACGTGGAAAAAGACGAAAGTGAAAGAGACACCGTGTTACGTGAAACGGAGGAAGAAGTTGGCATGACGGACGTCTCATTTATTGAGGGTTACCGACAACCCATTAGCTACTATTATAGAAGGGCGGGTAAAACAGTATTCAAAGAAGTCGTCTTCTACCTCTTAGAATCAAAAATTGAGTCAGTTCGACTCTCTAGAGAACATGTTGGCTTCGATTGGTTAAGATATGAGAAAGCCTACGAGCGACTCACCTACAAGAACGCCAAGGATACACTGAAGAAAGCCCACGATTACTTAGAAGGCATCGAGGCTAATACACACTCAGACGAGCCCAAGAAACTAGGCACTCAGGGTCCAAGCGAAACTGTTCACATGTGACGAGGAAAGGCTACCGGCCACTCTTGGGTTTATCGCGCTTTAGGTTTCAATCCCCGGTATTTGGCAGGAGCTTTCTTCATGGGGTCTATGAGAAAGCGACCTGACCTGAGGATGTCCATGCCTATCAGGACAGGGTAGCGCATGTCTGATCGATCATTAACGGTGACGGGAAGAGTAAATCTAGCACCAGCGATTTCAACGATGCCCCTCACCAAAGGTCTCGTACGAACTTCGTCCAAGAAGGCTGACTTCACCTTAGCAACGTCAACGGTTGGACCTAGACCGATGTTTGCAGCTAGCCACACGTCCACGGAAGTCCTAGAGGCTCCCGTGTCAACTTTTCCCTTCACTCGTGCCTCCCCGTGGTGACCAATCACCTTAACGTATTCAATTGGGCCAATTACGATCGGCTCCTTTCTCAAAGACGCCACGACGCACCATTTATCAACCGACCAATTATTAAGCCAACTTCAGCGTGGCTTGACTCATGCAGATTGGAGTTTTGTCAAAAAACCAAGAATTTTGGGCAACGACAGAAATCATGAAAGCGCTCAAAGAAAAGAACGTCAGACCAGCATATGTGAAAACTCCAGAAGTTCATCTGATACTAGGAGCGAACATTGATGCGGTCTATGAGAAAAAGTCGTTGACTGAGCTAGACATACTGATCCCACGAATCGGACGTAGCCTAACTCAACTCGGCGTAATGCTTCTCAGACACCTTGAATTAATGAACGTCCCCTCAACTTTGTCACGCGAGGGCCTAGTAACTGCCAGAAACAAATACCTCACACTGCAAGCGCTATATGCGGCCGGAGTGAGGATTCCAGAAAGCGTCCTAATCGCGTCCCGGAGTAAGTCTGAGGAGCCGACGGATTACCTGTCGCCACCGCTCGTAATGAAACTTCTTAGCGGCACACAGGGGATTGGCGTAATGCGAGTAAGAGACGCGAAGGAGGCTGGACCAATCATCGATACGCTCTCCGAACTCGATCAGATGATTTGCCTGCAGAAGTTCCTCCCTAACCCTGGCGAAGATATTAGGATATTTTTAGCCGGCGGAACAGTCGTGGCTGCAATGAAACGCAAGGCGGCACCGAATGAGTGGAGAAGCAACATCCACATCGGTGGACACGGGATCGCGCATAAACCGTCCAATAAGGAGACAGAGGAAGCGATCAACGCAGCTAAAGCCGTCGGAGTCGAGATCGCTGGAGTCGACCTGATTTCAGTGGAAAACCAGCCTTACGTAATTGAGGTAAACGCCTCTCCAGGGTTCCGAGGCTTACTTGAGGCAACTGGGATAAACGCTGCTGCCGCGATCGCGGACTATGCCGTTGAGTACGCAAGACATTAGATTTCGAGAGGATTCCGCAAGCCTCATTGCATTCAACGATTTACAACCAACTTGCCTGTCGGCCATGAAGATAGTCACAAAAATGATTTTCTCAGAGGATGAATTCAACCTGGGGTATCGGAGTCGACAGGCGTCTTCGCCAAACAGTCTGTAGCTCTGTCAACTCGAGTAACCATATTTCACTTTGATTGGAGAGTCTCCTGATGTACCACCACTGTGGGTGGTCGCGGTAGCACGGATTCTCTCATTACGTATGAGATAGCGCCTGCGATGAGGATTAGGATTGCGCTGGCAGTACCAAGTCCCGTCTTTAGCTGACCGCTAACTCCAACGAGACCTAGGCTAAAGGTGAGCAGAATGGCGCCGAATACTATGCCGCGAAACCCTGCTGTCGACATTAGACGCTTGCTTGCCAGAGTATAGCAATGAATCGCACCAAGGGAGCAAATCAGTCCGACTATTAGTACCACGGCAACAACGAAACTAAAATATTGCATTTGAAACGGGTAGAGACTATAGATTGGTATACCCACAAGACTCACGACAAGACTCACTACTCCACCGATGACGAAAAGCGCAGCGGCCATATCTATGAAACCAGTCTTCAGTGCATTGGAGTTAGTCATTTCTTTAGCCCGGACAGACTACCTTTCTGATTTCAATTAAAGCCTGTTTACACCCCCGGTACATTTTCCACTCATAACTTCGAAAGCTCATACGACAGACCTTAACGAGAGACGATTGCGTTGTTTGTAGGAACTTTTTGTGTCAAGTGCACCCTCATTTCGCATCTTGGAGTAAGCAATCGCAACAGCCTTTTTGTTCCCTAAACGAAGAGGATTGTCTGATGTGCGCTTGTACCCGGTCCGACGCTCCAAGTGTCCGAAGTGTCCCGCATGCGGAGGGTGCACCCAAAAGTCAAACGGCAGATGGTTCTGTCTTTTCTGCAAAATCTACGTTTAGACTCTATCTTGCATGAGGAGCCTCAGCTTATCCGGTTTCAGTAATCTTGATTGATTCCGCGATTGACTCTGGCTGAAATTTGTGCCCGCATTGAGGGCAGGTTCGTAGGCGAACTGCAACCTGATAGGGTTGAAGCGACGGTGCACTACGAACTAATTTTCGAGCGTTGATATGATATAACGAAATACCACACTGCGAGCAGACGTAGTTGATCCCTGACTTTATCGACCTTATTCTTCGCAATTTTTTCGTTTGTTTTCTTCTTCGTCCTCTCATTTCACTCACCCAAGCTGAAGAAGCATAACAACCACCGATTCCTCTGAACCAGGCTTCCGCCTAGTAGGTCCCACTTGCTGATCGCTTTAGAACTAATGCCATTCGTACTACTTTGGAGTCGACTTTTCTACCCCTATGACCTAGAAAATAAACCCGCGCTAAACGGGTCACGAAAAACATTATACAAATACAAAATACGACTGCTTCCAGACTTTACTGATGCGCGAAGTACCGTAGGCTGCCCTCGTGCCCGGTGGAAATAGTGGAGCGAGCTATATCCGTCTACCTAGTTCTCATTAAAGACCATATACGCTGTGGAGGGGAGAGCTCTGAGATTCTCAAATTACTTGTCGGTTTCAGCTACATCAATGACAGTCGCCCTTACCACTAGTGACTTGATACTTGGAAATACACAGCCTACGAATACTATCCAACAAACATTCACTACCAGCAGTACACGTGTCGTAATAGTCGTGATTCCAGGATTCCCAGTTGAATCCATACTACTGGGTGCCCTTCTCGGCGTACTTATCCTGGCTCTACTGCGTAGGTGGAAGAGAAAGCAGCTTTTGAAATCCGATTTGGAGTAGTGATCGATGTGACGGCGAAGGTTGAGATGTCACAAACGGAAAAGGTGCTTGTTCTCATAATCTCGACCATCGCGGTGTTCCTGGCTTGGTTCATCTTACACGTTTGGTTGCAATCGATTTCATTCAACTCTAATTTCATTCGCTTCATTGATGTCGGCGTAGTAGTGGTAACAGGAATTGCGGCAACTACGCTTTTAGTTAGATTATTAGCACGTCCACTGGCCGCAAGAGCCGGTCCCACACAGACAAATGCCATCAAATTACTCTTCCAGCTCTTTGGGGTTGCACTAATCATTGTTGCAGTAGTTTTCTTGACTGGACCGACTGGTACCGGGCTCGTAAGTGCTCTGGTTGGAGTGGGATTCTTTGGAATTGTTATAGGTTTGGCAGCTCAGGCCGTCCTCGGCAATGTTTTTTCAGGCCTCATGTTATTGGCTTCACGGCCGTTTCACATTAATGATCGAATTGCGCTTATTACGTGGACGTATGGCAAGTTTCCGCCCTCTCTCACCCATGGCTGGCTTGAGCCGAGTTATACAGGAGTGGTCAAAGGAATCGGATTGGCGTACACCAAAATCCTGACGGATTCCAACGCCTTGTTAAAGGTGCCCAATAGTAACGTCACGTCCTCACTAATTATGAATCTTAGTCATGGAAGGCAAGGCCACGTTTCGTTGCAATTCGAGGTTCCAATCGCAATCGATCCGGAAGACTTGCGAAAGAGGTTGACACAATTCCTATCAGAAATGAAAGAGTTCAAAGGAGAAGAAGATAGCTTCGAAATCCTAGAAATGTCGTCCTTTGCGTACCTAGTTGCTTTGAGTTACAGAGTCGAAAGACAAAATGAGGGGCAGATGAAATGGCTAGTATTCAGGGCAATTCGGCTTGCTCTAACACGTGCTGAGGACAAAACCAGTAAGTAAATTCGACTAATTGTGGTGTCGGAATTGGTAGAGCCACTAAAAATAGTGACCAACACGTATTGGCCCTCGTTTAGGAACGTTGCACTGACTATACAGAACAGCCTCAGACCATACTGCGAGAGCACGATCTGCGACTTTGAGACCGTGAAATCCGGCGGCAAAATGTTATGCATTGGTACAGCTAACAAAACGACAATCAAGAGTATTCGACGGCTCATATTGCATAACGAAATTGTTTTCTACGCAACCACTGAGGGGCGCGCCGAAATTACCAGAACCGAGTTACAAGAAGTAAATCGGGCCACTATCATTGCCGTAAGTAAATTCGTACAGGACAAACTTCAGGAAGTAGGTGTTCATGTACAGGGAGTAATTCATCACGCAATAAACATGAACGAAAGAAATGTTGACGGAGACTTTTACCGCAAAATCAAAACCATGACCGACAGAAGAAAAGTGGTTCTAACCGTATCGGCTAACCATCACAGAAAGGCCCTACACAAGCTTCTTCGCGCACAAGGAACACTTGAGCAAAAGCCGGGAACGTTTCTCATCGTACATTCGCAGAAGGACGGATATTATGATTTGCAGGAACGGGTAAAGGCTCTAGGAATTAACGAGATTTGGCTTACAAACGAATTCGGGACAATGAATGAAGCACGTCTTCGCGCTCTGTACAAACTATGCACAATTTACGTCCAGCCAAGCAATTCAGAAGGTTTTGGTTTACCTATTCTAGAGGCATTTCGGTTTAACAAGCCTGTCATAGCTGTAAACGCTCCACCCTTCAATGAGATTATCGAAAACAACTCTACAGGGATATTGTTTCCATCGAGCGGAACTGATTGGCACAAGCCAACGGAGACCGACCTAAACGTCGAAATGCACGAATACGACGCAAGAGCTCTTTCCAATGCCATCAGAAGCCTACTGGGCAATCATCAACTCCTAGACCGGATTGAACAACAAATCGACGAAAAGAAATGGAATTGGAACGCGCCGAACATGTATCCAAGATTACTGGAGTACCTTAACTGAAACCCTTGCCTATTCATATGACAAATACCATGTTTCGTTATAACGTCAAGAAGACAAATTCCACCAAGTAGCAAAGTTCTCCCAACGCTAATCCAACGCGTTAGCGAATAATAGGTAAGTGAAGCCGATGGTCAACAAGCTTGAGTTTCGAAACAACCTAGTGTACCTTTGTGAGTTCTGCGGTTATGGGTACCGAAACATAGAGACGGCTGAACGCTGCGAAGAACATTGCGACACCAAAATGCGATCTTCCGCGCAGATCAGACAAAAGGCTGTATATCAACCGAAGGTTGAAGTCATACCAAGTCTCGCCCAACGAGCCATTGAAGTCACAGCACATTCAACTCTTGGGTTGCGCCGTCAGCATAGGACCGATTAGCAGTGTGTCTATCCGAAGAACGGTCTAAACGGATGGAGGTGAGATTGGAATGATGGCTGCTTCGCCCTATTGGTATCCCACGTACATGTATCCGATCACCTACCCGTATAGTTACTACTATACGCCATGGCTAGGCTACTACGTTTGGGAATGGTAGACGTCCCAAGAACCTTGCATTCCGGTGACTTCTCTTTTCCGAACTTTATTGCTTAGGTAGTTATCCGTAGTGTTGAGATTCGCCACAAGGCACATATGTTTTGTATGCGATCGCCTCCGAATTACCTACGCGTACAGGCATAGACGTGATCCCAAAGTTTGCTGAAACTTACCCGATTCGAGGGAAACCCCATTATCAGACCACGAAGCTATCGGTCTTGGGAATCTAAGGCTACATTCAACCCTGCTGCTTTCGACGACGGCGAAACAGTTCAGATTCTCTACCGTGCTGTCGATCAAAACGGAGTCTCACGATTAGGGTACGCGCGAAGCCATGATGGAACTACGGTGGATTATCGTTCTCCCACGCCGATTCTCGAACCGTCGACTGAATGGGAACAATTTGGGTGCGAGGATCCGCGGATAACACCTCTTGAAGGAGTCAACTACATCACATATACAGCATACTCGAGACGTGGCCCTCGGATAGCGCTTGCCTCAACGACCGACTTCAAACAATTCCAAAAACATGGTTTGATAGGCCCGGATCGAGAGGACAAGGATTGCGTTGTGTTCCCTGAGAGAATCAATAATCGAATCGCTATACTACACAGGCTGAACGGTAGGATCCAGATTGCCTATTTTAACAACTTAGACTCACTGGTAAACTCCCAAAACTTTTGGAGAGATTATGTCCAACATTTTGATGATTATGAGGTGGCAAGATCAAAGTTTCCATGGGAGGAACGGAAAGTGGGAACAGGACCGCCACCAATCAAGACAGAAAAAGGATGGTTGGTCATATACCACGGTGTCAGCATAAATAACACGTACAGAACCGGAGCCCTACTCTTAGACCTGAACGACCCTACAAAAACCCTAGGGCGTACAAGCGAACCAATTTTCGAGCCCACTGAGGATTTTGAGAAGCGAGGAGTAGTTCCGAACGTAGTCTTTCCCGATGGAGCTGCGGTAAGAGATGGCTCGCTTTTCATGTACTATGGTGGAGCCGACCGTGTCTGCTGTGTTGCAACTACATCGATGAACGCGTTGCTTAACGAAATTACAAGTAACTAAGGTCGATCGAAGATCCGCGAGCATTCAAGGAGCTCATAAGCTCCGAGAAGAAATGCGATGGTAGATTCGGCACCCTGATTCTCGTTAAGTCCCCACTCACCTATACCATCGTTACAAGCGCCAGTTGCTTCGTCATAGACCTTTACACCTTTCATGTTTTCTCCGAAAAACCATGAGAGCGTCCGCTTAATCATTTCTTCGTAGATGCGTTGTTGGGTCATCCGGTAGGCAATTGCAGCTGTTTCCAGCATCGCACCGGGTTCAATAGGTTGCTGATCGAACAAAGCTTTCGTTTCTCCCATCGAGTACCAGCCCGCGTTTCCAATCGGAGCATAGTATTCGTTATGCAACTCGTTTCGATACAAGAAACGCAAGCTTTCTTCAGCGACATTTAGAAAAGCCGGGTTACGATGGTGCAGATGTGCGAAGAAGAGAGATTGACTAAGTCGAGGGTTGTCGTACGATAGCGAATCCTCAAACCACATCCAATCTTTACGTTTCAGTCGATTATAAGAGTTCATAATACCTTCTGACATTTCTTTGAGATTGCTCAACAAATTCTGATCGTTTGGCTCGACCGTCAAACACTCATGGAGGCCCAGACACGCGTAGGCTTTTTCGCGAAGCCAAACCGAGGATCGCGCATGAGGAAGTGCGCGGTCGAAGATTAGTCGCGCTGAGCGTTTCATTCCTGATGGAGCGTTTGAACTGATCACGGCGCCCGCGGCCCATAAGGCTCTGCCGAGGTGGTCTCCTTCCGACGGCTCGTCTATAATTCTCTGTGAAAAATCCATGAGATTGTGAAACCTTCCATCCTCCTCCTGCATTGTCAGGAGGAAAGTGAGCAATTTGCGCTGAAGCTCCGGTAACCTCTCATCAGGCCAGTATCTTGGAGCCTTTACGGCAAATACTAGTGCGCGTGCACTGTCATCTACCGCGTAGCCTTCCCTTTTGTAGGGTACCGCGAATCTGGCGTGTTGCACTACAGCGTTCTGGTCGGTGAGTGCGAACAAGTGGTCAAGTTTGACGAAAGGTGCGAGTTTCTTGGATAATTCCGGCAGGGTTCCCTGCAAGTCTGAACGCGTCAGCATATTCATCGGCCACCTTTGTCCAACCGACCTCTCGTCCATACTTGAATGCATTTGCCTCCAACCTACGTCTTAACCTTGTATCAGTTATAATCCGGTCGACGCAATCTGCAACTGACTTTGAGTCTCCAACATTACAGATCAACCCACGCCCTCGCGCTAGAATTTCCCTAGCGAAGATCGTAGGTGTTGAAACGATCGCCTTTCCGTGACTGAGAGCCAGAGTTATAGTGCCGCTCGACACCTGGTCTAACCCTAAGTACGGCGCCACATAAACGTCGATCGCCTGAACATATCTGGAAAGAGTGTCTTCCGGTAAGAAAGTGTCGATAAACCGGACATGCGCAGTAACCCCAAGCCTCTCTGCCAGGCCAATGAGCTTCTCGCGGTAGGCTTCTCCTTCGTGTTTTCGTACTTCTGGGTGTGTCTCCCCTATTACTAAGTATAGGATATCCGGATGTTCTTTAATGAGGTAGGGTAGCGCCCTGATAGCGTACTCGATTCCCTTGCCTTCGCTCATCAAGCCGACTGTACCGAGAACCGTGCGATTGTCAAGATTAAGCTCTTTCTTAGCGTATTGGTCCCAAACCCGTTCCGGAATTGTGGCGCCATGGCGAATTACTCTAATTCGGTCTGGGCTGAGTGTTGACTGTTCCTCCAAGAATTTCGCCGCGGACTCTATGATTACCACCCCAACCGCACTCATCTCAGCTAATTGAAGTAAGACCTCACGTGCTCTTTCTGGAGGATCAGGCAATACGGTATGAAAAGTAGTCACAATCGGCATATTCAACTGCGCACACAAGTCAAGTACGTACTCTCCCCAATCACCCCCGAAAATTCCGTATTCATGCTGGAGGCTTACCACATCGACTCCAGTACTGTTCAGGAAGTCAGCAGCGTCTAAGTAGCTACTCCGATCATGTTGATCTATCATAAATTGAACATTCTTTTCGGAGTATGCGTTCCCGCCGGCCTCGTTGATTGCAACGATCACATTCTCCTTCACGTGGCCCCGCATCAAGAGTGCTAGGGACAAGTTTCTCGTATACGTCGCGATACCGCACTCTCTAGGCGGATACGTAGCAATGAAACCGATTCGCTTTGAGTTCATACGCTATTCATACCTTTAGTTCGTCGCACTGCCTTTTTTCGGACACTGTAGAGAGTTGGCAGCACAAAACACACTAAGCGTTCTATGTGTCGAGCTTATAGATTTTGGTGGAATAGTAGACAATTTCGTATACTATCGTTTACGGCTCCATGTACTTGCATTGCCACACTTCCATATCAAACACTCACTTATAATTTCAAGTCGCCGCACGTATTATCCTCGATTCTGTGACAAGCATCACGACATGACGATCATAATGCGTCTTTGGTAGGTCAGGTAGAATTTGAAATTCGAATGCTAGTCCTATAGTGGTGAGATTTTTTCTTACGGAATTGAGCTTGCGGTCATAGAAGCCTCCGCCATACCCGACCCGATAACCTTTCGAGTCCCATGCCACTCCTGGGATCAAGACGACATCTGCCTCTTCTAACGGCACTAGTCTTCGATATTCTGGCTTAGGTTCTGGGATTTTGAAAGCTCCAGTCTCTAGTTCCTCTCGAGACCTAATCTCTGAGAAAATCAATTGCTTCTCGGCTTTGAAAACGATCGGTACGATCACACGTTTCCCGTGCGACCACGCCCACTCAACTATCTGATCAGTTCGAACCTCACTTCCAATGTTCAGATAAGTTGAAATCGTCGTTGCCTTTGCGACGCAATCCAACCCTACTAAGTTCTTTGAAATCTCTACACTAAGAGTATCCAACTCCGAAAGGGTGTGGCTGTTTCTCTGTGACAGCATCTGCTGGCGGATCAAATGTTTTCTTTCATGTGGGTACAGTACTAGCCAACTCGCTAGGAGAAATTTTCAGCTCTAACCCCTTCTGTAAGCACGCAGTCAACAAAGTATTGTAGAGTAACATAGCAACGGTCATGGGCCCGACCCCTCCGGGTACGGGAGTAATGAAAGACGCCATTTTTGATACTGCTTCGAAATCGACATCGCCCATCAGCTTTCCGTCCACACTGCTAGTTCCAATATCGACAACAGATGCACCAGGTTTGACCATACTTGGTCCAACGACGAACTCAGACCGCCTCCCAATTCCGGTTATCAGAATGTCTGCCTGCTTCGCGATTGTTGCCAGATTCTTGGTTTTGGAGTGACACATGGTCACTGTCGCATCTTCGTTGAGCAGAAGTTGCATCAAAGGCCTCCCTACGAGTCGGGTACGGTTGATTATGACGGCATGCATTCCTGAGACTTGCACGCCATAGTGACGAAGAAGCACCATCACACCATTTGGCGTGCACGGAACAATTGATGGTTTCCGCTGGAACAATTGACCTAGATTGCAAGGGTTAAGCCCGTCAACATCTTTGCCCTTTGAAATCAAAGAAATGGCTGATGAATCAACTAGACCAACTGGCAGTGGCAGTTGAAGGAGGATACCGGTGACACCGTCGTCAGCATTGAGTTTCTTGATCGTGGCCTCCAATTCGACTTGAGTAGTATTACCTGCTAACTCGGCCTTCCTTGCCCCGATACCTACATCGGAACAGGCCTTGTGCTGATTATACAGGTAAGCCTTTGATGCGGGATTGTCTCCGACTATTACGGTTGCTAAGTGTGGGTTGACGCCTACGTCTCTCAAAGTGTCCAATTGTTCTCGGATCTTAGATTTGATTTGCTGCAAAAGGCGACTGCCGTCCATTGTTCTACCCTCCAAGCTGGCTTCCCCACGTCGATTAATACAATTCCACTTAATAGAAGAGTACACTCTACCTGAGAATAGACCAAAACGAAATTAGCCGCGTCAACTCTGCTTCGAACCGATCAGACCTTGAAGCTCGTCGAATGCGTCCCTAACTTCAGCGAGGGTAGAAGGAAGGAGGTCATCGAAGCGATTGTTTCAGAAGCTAGAACCCGAAGAGTGAAAGTTCTGGACATTGAGTCAGATGTAGATCATAACAGGTCTGTACTCACTTTTGTAGGAGA
>DATIYC010000154.1:0-34851 GCA_035517955.1 Candidatus Acidiferrales bacterium
CTCAAGAGGCTTTCATCAAAGATTGTTTCTAGATTGATGATGTTACCTAGTGGGTATACGCATCCTACCGAACACCGCGTAACTTTCTCTGCTTCATTTTTCGGGGCTAAAGAGATGGGAAGTGATTTAACAATCGTACCTAACCGGTGAAAGTCAATCTTCCTGTTTCCAGGTAAAACGGCTAGGACGAAATTTCCATCGCTACGTCTCACAACCATTGACTTAGCAATGTTGGCTTCATCGGTCTTCAGGAACTTTGCCATTTGAGGACACGTGAACACGGGGACGTGTTCGAATACCTCATATTCCGCGCCCTGCGAGTTGAGATAAGCCGTAATTTCGTCTTCTACCCCGGTCGTTTCCCGTTCCCCTCATGTCCGTTTTGATTCCAACTTGTTAATTTCGTGATGTCTTGAGCTTCAAAAACAGGGTTATCGTTAGAAACACAATGGATCGAGAGTTCTTTAGGTTCTGATTACGCGATGTCTGAGCTGCGGTAACATAAAATTGAACATGGGAGTATGCGGTCGGCGAGAATGACCTTTGCCAGTCTCTAATCGCTCTCGTAATTTGATTTCCCGGATCGTCGGTTTCGTGTCGACGGTTGTTCTGGTATTTGGCATGGTGGTCCCTCCATTTATCGGTCCCGTCAGCCTAATCAACAAAGTGCATCCATACGTGTCTAGCCTTCAGCAGGAAGTTACGATAGCTCAGCTTCCACCTTTGAGAATACTGTTGAGTCTGTTTGGACTGCTTTTTCTGGTAGTTGGGGTGTTTCTCGGGTTAGTATTTTTCGGTGTTCTGTTCCGACCTGGAAAGGCTAGGGCAGGGATGGTGTTGTCTGTTGTGGGGTTAGTATTGGTGACCTTGGGCCTGTTTGACCTTAGCGGAAACATAATCCCAACATTGTTCTCGATTGTGCAGGTTGGACCTTGGCCTGGTGTCGGTGTATTCGGTACGGGTTATTTGATAGCGTGGCTTACCGTTATTGTGGGCCTTATCTCAACTAATGCTCGAGTTGAAGTTGGCCGATCTATTCGCCAACCGATTGTGCAACCCCGAACCGCATCTCAGAAGGTGGTCGAAGATACTATTCCGACGGGGTACGTTACGTTGGATAACGTTCTGTACGGCGGCCTGCCGTTGGGATCGAGCATAGTTCTCACTGGTCCGCCTTGCGACGAGAAGAACTTGATCCTCGGTAGATTTGTGGAAACCAGTTTAGCAATGGGACGCAAATGCATTTTCATATCAACCTCGCTTGACCATGTTCGCAACTTGCTGAAGCACAGCAAGAGTCTCTACGTGATAATATGTAACCCGCAAGCAGACATGATCGCTGCAGCTCACCCCGACGTTGTTCGTATGAATTCTGTTGATAGTCTGACTGCGCTAAACTTGGAATACGATAAGGCGGTAGGAGCTATGCGATCTGATAAGCCGGCAGTTCTTTGCCTAGAAATCCTGGATGATATTCTGTTAACTCATCATGACGGATCGAGGCGATGGCTAATGGATATCCTAGGAAGGAACAAAACAAATCAAATCACCTGCTTGGCGACATTCAACCCCGCTATGCACTCGGCTGGAGAATCGCAGGCAGTTCTTGAGACGTTCGACGGACACATAGACCTCTATGAGGCTGAGGTTCAGGTGCGACCGAAACTAATTCGAGTTAAGAAGTTAGGCGGAAGAAAGTTTCTAGATACTGACATACGAGTGGAGAAAGAAAAGATCTGACTCGAACCTCTCTCCGGGAGCCAAATTTGAACGTTCGATTATTGGAAGAAGTCAAGTTGAGATAAGCCAAAATTGCGTTTTGCAATTCACGCCCATTCGCATTGTCACCAGAATGGCTACACACGTGTTGCTTGCACTATGGAACAGGCAATAGCCTTTCTATAAAGTCGCAAAGTAGAAGTCACACAGATTACGATCTTTAGCTGGCCAGCCATTGGAGAGCCTCATAGTTGACAGTGAACACTTCGGAATGATACTAAACGCTGTGCAGACTGGAATCTTAATGGTCGATGCAACCAACCACAGAATCACCTACGCTAACCCAGTATCGCTACAAGTGTTCGGGCGACCGAAGGAAGAGGTGGTAGGTTCAGTATGCCACAATGTCGTTTGTCCCGCCGAGAAGGGAAAGTGCCCTATCACAGACCTTGGGCTAGCCATAGACAATACTGAACGTGCAGTCATTAATGCGAGAGGAGAACGAGTTCCCGTTATCAAGACCGTAGTTCCCACGACAATCGACGGACGCAAGTACCTCATAGAAAGCTTCGTGGATATCAGAGAAAGAAAACAGACTGAACAACGCCTTCTAAACGAGCGAGTGAAGGCAATTGAACAACTGGCGGGTATGGTCGTACACGACCTTCGCAACCCACTACAGGGTATTCTATCAGCAGTTGGTGTTCTCAAAGGGAACTTGAATGATTCAGATGAAACTGCGAAGGAAATGATTCAGCTAATTGAGAAAAACGTCGAATACTCCGGACGACTAATTCGCGATCTATCTGAATGCTGCAAGGGAGTACAGCTAGAAAAGACCAGCGTCGACATTAAACCAATCCTGCTAGACGCATTGTCGTTCGTAACGTTCCCTAACAATATCAAGCTTGTAGATTTCACCGAAGACCAAGTGCTAATCGATGCGGATTCGGGTAAATTGAAGAGAGTTTTCGTTAATTTGCTCAAGAACGCTGTCGAGGCTATGCCGAACGGAGGAACACTTACGCTTACGAGCAAGAAATTTTCAGGCAACGTTGAGATCATTTTCGGCGACACAGGAGTCGGCATGACTGAAGATGTGATGAAGAACATCTGGATGCCGCTCTTCACCACGAAGTCGGAAGGAATGGGATTCGGATTGGCCATATGCAAGAAGATAGTTGAGGCACATGGTGGCTCAGTGAAGGCGGAAAGCTTGGTCGGAAAAGGTTCAACGATCACGGTATCTCTTCCGCTGAGTAAAATTTCGTAAGCGCATAGACGATCAAATCGTAGCTGACCCACTGAATAGGTTCACTCAGCTCTCTTGCTTATCTTTGCAGGGGGTCATTTGTTCTATTCGAGCAAACATTGCCACTAAGACCTCTACTCTTGAAAACTTTGGGCAGCGAAGCCCGACTGAGAATTCTCCTAGTCCTCGCCCGGAACAGAAGTGAGGATTTGACGATTTACAAGATCGCAAAATTCAGTGGGTTGGATAGGAAAGTGATACGGAAACATTTAGGAAAACTCGTCGCAGCAAACCTGGTAGCCATAAAAGCCTACGGCCCAATATTCATGTACAGCATAAACAGCGAAAACGGCGCCGTCCAACGAGTCATAGACCTATTCAACGAAGCACGCCTACTCGCCCAAACCCCAATCCCAACCCCAACCATACGATGGTACGAAATACGAGCCTGAAAACCCAAAGAATGCTTTCAATCACGTTGCTGCAGAAGTAGCTATTCGATCGTTCTTTTGCGTAGAGGCATTTACGCGACGCTCTTCCGTGCAGATTCTCGAACGGAATAACCTCTCAGTATTTTCATCGACGAAATAGACATAGCAGCCTTTGAGACCCCGAGTGAACAAAACCCTATACGTGTTCTTGGCAAGATGCAGAAATTCTCTCTTGGAGCGCTTCACAATCGGGTCGAAGGAGTTTGCTTTGTTAGCCCTCCAGTTCATGGTTTGCTGGTCGAATGACAGATCATTTCCCATTATGACTCCAACATAATCGAACTCAAAGCCCTGCGCCGTATAGATGCAACCGATCTGGTTTACTCCGCGCGGATCATGTGCCCATAAGAAGGCTTTCGGGACGCCGGGTGCGAGTCTTCCCGCGTTGGGCTTCGCGTTCCATGCGCGCTTATAGTTCCCAATTACAACATCTTTCTCCAAAGATCCATCGGTGTTCGGATCTGACCATGGCCAACAGAAACCTGCGGTAATCCTCGCAGTGTTCCCCTCGGCGATCCTATCCCTAATTTCAGTCTCTAATTCATCAGGTGTGTCGAATATCCTAAAATCGAATGGATCCTTAGCATTCCAGTATATGTTGGCAGTGTCCCTTAAGCCGAGTACGCCTTCAATCCAATTTACAAAACCATCCGACCCGTTGCATCTGAAGAACGTCGGTAATTCATAGTTAGATATCCTGCAATTCATCTTTCGTGCGTTCTTGTTGATGTAATCAACTGATCCAATTTCGTTTGGACGAACAACCTGCTTATCATCCACGAAAAATACGGAGACCTTCGCAGCGTTTACTAGCTCTTGAATTTGGGGCGTCTCGGTTCTGTTCTCTCTTGGGATAAATCTCGTGAAACTTGTCGGTCGAAGACGATGAGCCTCGTCACAAATGAGAACGTCGATTTCGTTGGTTTCGGCGTTTACGTATTCGTGAGTATATTTGAATTGAACACCTGCTCTTGTGCCCACGATCTTCCTGAGGGTCTGCGTAAAAGCCATAGATCCAGTTACATAGTGTGAATTATAACCAGCCAGAGATAGGTCAGCGACAAGGTTTAGTGCAATCAAAGACTTACCTGTTCCTGGGCCCCCTGCAACAATGATAACATTCTTTTGTTTATCATCAAGGGCCCGTTTGGTGCAGGATATGACTTTGTCATAAACCACCAGTTGCTGGTCAAGCAGAGTGAACTCTGAATTTCCCTTTATTATAGCGCCCACATGATCAAGCAGTTTCCTACTCGCGCGGTGCTTGCTTTTTTCGATCCTCTCTAGAACTCTGGCTCCATCGCCTGCTTTGAGTCTCTCACTGAGATACAGTTTCAGTTCTTCAAGGTCGGCCAAGAGGAACAGGGGATTTTCTGTGATAGCCTCTTTGAATTTCTCTGAGAGAAGTGGATCATTCGAATGACTACGGTAATTGAATAGATACGCACAAGCATTGAGACGTACGTAGTTGGGTTCGTCGTGAAAGGCTGAATGCAGATCCTTGAGATAGCTCTTGTATTGTCCCACTTGTACAGATGGGTGAAGATGCTCCCGCTTGGCTCCGCCAACGAAAGTTAAGACCTCATTCTCTCCTTGGGCAAGTTCACATCGCGACCATTGCTTAAGCTCAATAATTATGGCTTCGTCCGTACCTCGCTCATTGCGCCCGGAGATCATACAGTCTAACCGTTGAGAGCTTAATGGTAGGCCGTACTCCAAGACTACACCGTGATCCACCATGTCAGAATATTGAAATGCCTTACAGAGGGCTAGCAACGAAGCCTTCCAAGAAGTGATTTCGGTGCGTGACGGCGATTTCTGATAATAGGTTTGATATGCAACTCTAAGTTTATCGACGATTTGACTTTGGATTGTGTCCCCGATGAATTGACTTGACGTCCCCGCGTAAAGTCTCATTGTTTACGCTAACTTCTTCGGTAAGTCCGCAGTCTAGAGAATTCTTTCGAGGATCTTCAACTTTTCTCATTGTCCGGTGCAAAATTGAGAACAGCTCAAATCGAATTGCGACGCAAGTAAAATAAATAGAAGATGCAGTTTATAGTGGGAGGCAGACCAAGGGTTTAGCGATCGTACCTAAGATTATGCTTGTGAAAGAATCGCTTATTTCCGATTTTCAGAATGAAGTGAAAGAAATGGGATGGGTTACTATCGGAATAGTCGGTGGTGTACTGAATTATTGCAAGATCCATAACACCGAAGCTGAAGCAAACATGGACGGAAACAGAATTGCCAAGAACTACGGCATTACTTCATGGGAGAGTGACGAATATGATGTATACGTTGCTCCTGGAGATGGTTCATGGTGATGGGTTATGGTCTGCGTAGATTGTGGAGTAGTTGTCCGGTTTTGTTGTAGATTTTGATGTCTAGTGGCATTTGTCCGGGTAGGGTGTGGGTTGCGCATCCGTAGCATGGGTCGTAAGCTCTGAAGGCCATCTCAACCATGTTGAGCATGCCGTCGGAAACGTCTCCTTGATGGATTAGCCCCTGCGCGGCCTGCTTGATGGACATGCTAATCGCTGCGTGGTTGTTGGTTGTTCCGACGATTAGATTCACGCTCTTCACGAGCCCTTTCTCATCTGTCTTGTAGTGGTGAGTTAACGTGCCCCTAGGTGCCTCAACGCATCCGACTCCTTCATCTGGCGTTGCGGTTGGGAGTGAGCGTACGTTCGGGTTGGTGATCTCCTTGTCGCGGCTTAGTTCGAGCATTCTTTCTGCCGCATAGAGAAGCTCCACGAGGCGTGCCCAGTGTGTTGCCAGTGTGGCGTGGACGGGTTTTCCGCCTAGGGTTTCGTACATTTTCTTGTACTCTTCCTGAGCTAGGGGTGTTGCCATGCCGTCTGCTGCGTTCAGGCGTGAGAGTGGGGTTGCTCGGTAGACTCCGCTATCTTTTCCGCCCACGAAACCTTTCCAGCCTATGCTCTTCAGGTATGGGTACTTGAGGTATGTCCACGGCTCAACATGTTCGGCGATGTATTGCTGATAGTCTTTGGGATGGTACTTGGCGAACTCCTTTCCCTCAGGGTCGACTACCCTGATTTTTCCGTCGTAGAAGTTGACGTGGTTCCGATCGTCGACGGTGCCCATATAGTATGTTTTTGTCGTGTATGTTTCGCCCGTTATCAGGCTCACGTATTCTTTGTTCTGCAGTACGACTTGGTCGAAGAGTTGGAGAGTGAACTTTGCGAACTCAACCTCTGATTCCGCTATTTTTTCGATTCTGACGCGTTCCTCTTCGGTAATTGCTCTGCTCACTCCGCCCGGGAGGCCGCAGGCTGGATGTATCCTTTTTCCACCAATTATCCCAACCACATCAAGGGCGTCGGAGCGGTGCTTGATCACCGAGGTACCGACTTCTACTCCCACTTTCGATATGACTCCGAGAATGTTTCGTTCCGGTTTCGGAGCATTGGGGCCCATCACAAAGTCGGGTCCTGCTAGAATGTAGAAGTGAGTTGTGTGGTCAGCGACGAAGAAGGCGCTGTACAGTAGTTCCCTCAACTTCTTTGCAACTGGCGGTGGGTCAACATGAAAGAGAGCGTCCAAGGCCTTTGTTGATGCTAGGTGGTGCGCTTCCGGGCATACGCCGCAAATTCTGCTCGTGATATCCGGCATCTCCTCAACCCGCCTACCCTCACAAAACTTCTCGAACCCTCTAAGCTCCGGAACTTGGAAGTACGCGTTCTCAACATTTCCCTCATCGTTGAGGAATATGGAGATCTTGCCGTGTCCCTCAAGTCTGGTGATCGGGTTTATGGTGACAGCTTTCATTGTTTCGTCCTCCTTAGGAGCGATTTCGCAAGTCCGTAACGATAGAACGTCCCAATCGGATCGACTACGCCGTCGGCGAGGTTCTGGATAGTTTCTTCATCATCCGCGTCCAAGATTGATGCGAGGGCTGAGAGCATCTTTGCTCCCTGATCAACAACGTTGGGTAATGGGCCGTAGCAACCCTTGCAAGGATTGTTAGCATCCATACAAATAGCTCCACAACCACCTCGCGTCGCAGGCCCCATGCAGACAATCCCCTGCTCTAGCAAACATTTCTTGGGGTCAGGAATTGTTTCGTAGGTTCGAACGAGTTTAGCGACTTTTCTGTCAGTCTTCTCTAGTTTGCATTCGTGGCATAGTGACTTGTCAGATGCGCCTAGGACTGCGCCCTTTGGTGGAAGCTCACCGCTTAGAAAAGTCCCCACAACCTTTTCGACTTGTGGTCCAACTGGTGGGCAACCGGGAACAGAATAGTCAACGTCAACAACCTGTCCCAGTGTTTTCACGGTGTTATACAGTTCCGGAATCGTGAGTTCTCCCTCAGGCGTCTGAAATTTCGATTGTGGGACGATGCCTTGTGGGTTGTCTGTAGTTGGAGTTTCCTTGTATGATGAGTTGAAAATTTGCTGTTTACTCTTGGTGTTTGCGAGAGCGGGGATGCCGCCCATGTATGCGCAGGCGCCGAAGGCTACGAGTATTTTGGATTTGGCTCTGAGTAGTTGCGCCATATGTTCGTTTTCGGAGTTTTGTATTGCTCCGTTGAAGAACGTGACGTCGATGTTCTTGTCAGGCATGGCTTCGAGGTCTGAGTACTTGAAGTCCATTGCAGCGGGCCAGAATACTATGTCAATCTTATCTTTCAATTCGACGAGTTTGGTTCCGAGTTCTAGGATGGCTATTTCGCAGCCGCCGCAGCTGCTGGCCCAATTGAACGCGATTTTAGGTTTTGTCATGCTATCACTTCCATGTTACGTTTCCAATTGAGTGGTCCAAGGTTTCGTATCTCCTCTGTCATACTTCTAACGACACTTGCGTAGCGTTCCCCTTCAGAAGCTGAGACCCACTCGAGTCGAACCCTTTCTTTCTCTATTCCAAACTCGTCGAGAAGGTGTTGGAGAAGTTTGAACCGTTTAATGGTCTTCATGTTGCCATTTGTATAATGGCAGTCGCCTGGGTGGCAGCCCGCGATTAGCACGCCGTCGGCACCTGATGCGAAAGCCTTCAAAACGAGGGTTGGGTCGACGCGGCCTGAACAGTTGACGCGTATTGGGTTAATGTTTGGTGGATACTTCATTCTACTTGTTCCTGCAAGATCAGCTCCCGTGTACGCACACCACTTACAGAGAAAACCAACGATTCTTGGTTCGAATCTTTCAGTCAATTTTCTTCGCCCTCTTAACTGCTGACCGCCTCAACCTCTGCTAGGAGTTGGCGGTTGGTGAAGTTCTGTTGCTCGATCGCTCCTGAGGGACAGGCTGCTACACATACGCCGCATCCTTTGCAGAGCGCTGCCGTAAGTACCGCTATACTCTTGCCTTCGTCGAAGCTTATCGCATGGTACGGACATAACTCCGGGCAGATCTTGCAGCCCGAGCAAGCATTTTCGTCGATGATCGCGATCGTGGGCTCTAATTCAACTTCTTTCCTGTCGATTAATGATAGAACGTTTGCCGCGGCTGCACCGCCTTGCGCGACACTGTCGGGGATGTCTTTGGGTCCTTGGCATGAGCCAGCGATGAATATCCCGTCGGCGGCTGTGGATACCGGTGCAAGTTTCGGGTGCTTTTCGAGGAAGAAGCCATCTTTGCTTCGGCTTATGGAGAAAATGTGCGCGACATCAACTGCATCCTTCCTCGGTTGAAGGCCAACGCTTAGTATGACGAGGTCGACGGGGATGCGACGAACGATTCCTAGTAGTGTGTCCTCTGCGACGACTATGAGCTTGCCTTTCTCAGATGGGTTCTGGGCTACGTCTGTCACTTCAGCTACTCTTCCGCGAATGAAGGTCACATCCTCTTCGAGAAGTCGCTTGTAGAACTCCTCGTATCCCTTTCCGAATGCACGCATGTCGATGTAGAATTCGTATACCTTCCCCTCGGTCTTCTCGTGGACCAAGTGGGCTGTTTTCAATGAATACATACAGCAGACGCGGGAGCAATACTCGTTGTAGTTGACGTCACGGCTCCCAACGCAATGTATTATCGCGATAGATTCTGGTTGTTTGCCGTTTTTAAGAAGAATCTTACCAGCCGTGGGTCCTGATGCATGGGTTAGGCGTTCGAATTCGAGACTAGTAATGACGTTCGGCAGCCTTCCATAACCATACTCCTTCACTCTCTCTGCATCGAAGACATCGAACCCTGTTGCAATAATGGCTGTGCCCACTGGAATTTCCATAATCTTCTCCTTCTGCTCGAAGTCGATTGCTCCTCGTGGACAGAACTTCTGGCATACTTTGCACACACCCTTTGTGAAGTAAAGGCAGTGTTCCTTGTCAATGACTGGTGTTCCTGGAACGGCTTGTGGGAAGGGGCGGTAGATGGCTTTGCGTTTACCTAAACCGCATTCAAATTCGCTTGGTACACTTAGTGGGCACTTTTGTTCACATTGACCGCAGCCCGTGCATTTTTCCTCGTCCACGTACCTTGCTCGTCTGCGAATTTTCGCTGTGAAGTTTCCGACGTACCCCTCGAACCCGATGACGTCGCTGTATGTTAGTAACTCAATGTTCTGATGTTGGCCAACGGATACCATCTTTGGCGTAAGGATACATGCGGCACAGTCTAATGTTGGGAAAGTTTTGTCGAAACGGGACATAAACCCGCCGATTGATGGTTCCTTCTCCACTAACCAAACCTTCTTCCCTGAATCAGCAATCTGGAGTGCAGACTCTATTCCTGTAATACCGCCGCCGACGATGAGCACGTCTGGGTTGACTGGAACTTTCTTGACTTCTAGTGGTTCGTTGAAGTTTACGCGTGTTACGGCGCCTGCGACGATTTCCTTGGCCCTTTCCGTTCCTAAACCTCGATCCTCTGTTATCCATGAGCACTGTTCTCGTATGTTGGCCATTTGGAATAAGAATGGGTTCAGTCCGGCTGATGCTACGGTCCGCCTGAATGTTGGCTCATGCATCAAGGGGGAACAGGACGCTACTACTACCCTTGTGAGTCCGAGTTCTCGTATGTCGTTCTTGATCATCTCCTGTCCTGGGTCTGAACATGTGTATTGGTAATCTCTGGCAACAACAACGTTTGGAAGTCCGCGGGCGTATTCTGCTACGCTCTTGCAATCGACGGTGCGTCCAATGTTTGTGCCGCAGTGGCAGACATAAACGCCTATTTTCTCGGTCAATTACCTGATAACCTCCAAGTGTTTCTCAAAGAGGGCTTTGCTGGGCGTAAGCTCCTCTTCGATACCAAGCGTTTTTCGTGAGAATCCGAAGGCCAGGCCAATTATTTGCGTGAAGTATAGAATCGGAATCTTGTAGTCGGTTCCAAAATGCTTGTTCACATTGTCTTGGTAAGCTTCGAGATTCATGTGACAAAGCGGACAAATTGTGGCAATACATTCCGCGCCGTTCTCTCTTGCGCACTCAAGTAGGTTTCTGACCAAACCAAGAGCAACATCCTCGTTAGTCATCATCAACATGCCCCCACAACATTTCGTTTTCACTGGAAAGTTGACCGGTTTGGCTCCAACCCAAGTTAGTAGAGTGTCAAGTATTGTCGGAAACTCTTTGTCATCAATTTCGCCAAAAGGCCGTGTTAGTTGGCAACCATAGTAAGGTGCCACTTTCAAGTCTTTGAGCGAGTTCTTTATCCTCGCTTTGATCTCGTTCTGGCCAACCTCGTTGACAATGACTTCGAGAAGGTGTCTAACTTTGACGCTGCCCCAGTATTGTAGCTCGGTTTCTTTGAGAGCCTTACTGATTGTTTGCCTAAGTTTTGGATTCTCAGCCATGTAATGGTTGGTCTTAGTGAGTGTTGTCAAACATGAGGGGCATACAACTACTAGATCCTTCTTCTCCTTCTCGGCAATTGCGAGGTTTCGCGCGGAGAGTAAGTGCGCGCGCAATTCACGTATGGAAATATAAGCGGAAGCTCCGCAGCAATTCCAATCATTCAGTTCTGCAAGGTTTATTCCGAGTGCATCACAGACTGCGCGGGCAGATTTGTCGTAGGCCTTGTTCATTCCTTCTAGAGAGCATCCGGGATAGTATGAAAAATTCATGGTTGTCTGCAAGTTCAAGTCTTCTCCTCTTTGGCACCCGCGTGGACGCCTGTGATCTCCAGATTCTCGCTGGCAATTTTGAGATCCTCTGCGCCTTTGATTCGATTTGGTATCATTGGCATTCTACCGCGCCGGAAAAGCTTCCACGCTCGGGGCATCATGCCCAGTGCCGCGAATGGGTTCGTTTTCAGGAAGAATTTGCCTACGAGCGGAACTTCTGCAATTCTTCCGTTCTTGTCTACTAAGTCCACAAATAATTTCGAAACAATTGCTGCTTTAGCGCTCTTTTGGACGTAGCCGAATTCTACGGCCAGACGTTTCAATTCGTACATGATGTCAGTGAGTTTGATCCCTGAAGGACAGCGGACTGTGCAGTAGTAGCATGATGCGCAAAGCCAGATTGTATTTGATTTGAGCACTCGATCAAGAAGGCCTGCTCTCAGGGAGGCAATTACTTCCCGCGGGGTGTAGTCCATTGCATAGCTGGTGGGGCAGGATGCGCTGCATGTGCCGCATTGTATGCATTCCTTGATCTTCTCTCCGTGTGGGATCGAGTAAACGTCCTCAAGAAAGACATCTGTTACGGACTGTTGGCTGCGGTCGAGGAGCATTTCTGGCATGATATTTCTTTGAGTAAATCGTATGATCTGGCCTTATGTATAACCTATAGAAGCTCATGGCTAGTAAGCAATCTATATAGATTGAGTTTTACGCAATCAAACTTTCTCAGAGGGAGCAAGTGGGGTCCGATGCCATATAATCTCCCACATATGCCGCCGCCTTGGCGCGACACCCTCCACAAACTATTAGATGGCTACAGTCTCGGCACCTACCCTTCAGAAGTGCGCGGTCCCGCAACGCATTGAAAACTTCGCTCTTCTCCCAGACATCCGCAAACGACTGTTCTTTCAGGTTTCCAGCGACAGGGTAGTGGGGCATAAACATGCAGGGGGTCATATCTCCGTTTGGTTGGATGTTGCAGTACAATCTCCCAGCCGGGCATCCTCCAAGATAGGGTGCGAGTTTTCTGTAAATATTCCCTCGACCAGCACAATCAAAGAATGAACTTATCGTGAACCGATCAACCGACAACGCAACACCCGATTGGTCAGAGGCAGACTTCCCGTCTGAGTTCGCAGAGTAAATCACGAATTGCGGTAGCTCCGTGAAAACTTCCCGCTCAGGCGATGATTCGTCGCGAACCAGAGACATAAGCTCGGTCAATTCGTGGCGAGACAAATGTAGATCTCTGACTTCTTTCCCCCTACCAGCAGGAATCAGATCGAAGAAAACGACTCGGTCTGCGCCTCGGCTGCGTGCGAGCGAGATCAATTCCATGCTCTTGGATTGATTGAGCTTTGTCGCCGTAGTAGCTACCGTTGTGAAAATTCCCGCTCTTGAGCATTCCTCGACTGCTTCCAACGTTCTCTTGAATGCGCCACCGAGGCCCCTGAAATGGTCGTGCGATTCTTCATCCACACCATCCAAACTTAACTCGATCGACGTGACTCCTGCCTCTTTCAAGGTCTCGGCCACGGCCTTGTCGATTAGCACTCCATTGGAATCTATGGAGATGGACATCTTGTTCTTTCGTATGCGTTCTATGAGCGCGTCGAGGTTGGGGTTGGTTAAGGGTTCGCCGCCGGATAGAACGACGGTTGACACTCCCGCTTGACCCATTTGATCGATTATGTTCAACTGCTGATCCAAGGGGAGTTCGTCTGCGGATGGTTGACTCGCGTTTTGGTAGCAGTGAAGGCAATGAAGGTTGCATCGATAGGAGAGGCTCCAGACGACACTAATTGGTGTCTTAAGTCGCTGAGGCGACGTAACGCCATATTCGGCTACGCTCACTAATAGGTTCGAAAGGGCTCGTTGAATGCTAGGTTCACGTAGCAAGTCTCCTACGTCAAACCCATAGCGTCGTGCGAGCCACTCAAGTGTCTTTCGCGCAGACGAACTTGAGACAATCCTGTCTGGATTATTTTGAGAAAGCTGTATGAAGAGTTTGACCAGCGCTGTGGCTAAGTGGTTCTTTGTCCGCTCTGTTAGCGGCAGAGTGATGGCGCTGGTTTCCTGCATCGGTTGCCACGAGAGCGGCACTCGGATCTTAGACTACTTAACGTCTGACACACACTTCCACAACTAGGATTCAGATGGATGCAAGGTGCAAAGATTCTTTTGATTGAGAATCAGATGCGTGTTAGGTGACGAAATTGCGTGCTGTCCGTCCGGAAGAAGTGATGAAGATTCTAGAGCTTACGGATTCCTTGAACTTGCACAGGGAGAAAGTGTTCATACCCTTAAAGACTGAAGCAAACGGAACAACCACTTTACAATCTGACGGACGTGTACGAATCGGCTGTCCTGAACATGGAGTTTCAGAGCAGTGGTTGAAGCAATTGCGAATTGAACTTGAGGCCATTATGGCAAGGTCGCGGGTTAATTAGTACATTCGTAGATTAGAGATGTGTTTCAAACGCTCTTTCCTAGTGTCGACATGGAAGTGAAATGAGAACTGGGATTTCACCCCTCAGACCATTTCGATCCTTCAACTCCCGATGAAGTATGTTCACTTCTAACGCAATATGGTAAACACGCTCGATTGATTGCAGGCGGCACTGCTATCTACGAGCTGGCCAAAAGGGGGTTGGCTGACGAGGTTAAACAACTCATCAGCCTACGCAACTTACCGTTGAAATATGTGTCGCAGGATTCAGATGGACTTCATATCGGCACTACGACTTCTCTCACTGAGCTTGGAAGAGCACCGGAAATTCGTGAGAATCCAGCTCTCCGTGTCGTAGCGGAGGCACTTGCTGAAATCAGACCGAATCAGATTCGTAATGTAGCAACAATTGGAGGTGAGATCTGTACCTCTCTTCCCTTGCTTGACCTACCACCTGCTCTCCTTGCTGTGGATACGATTCTGATCGTACAAGGAAAAGATGCTAAAAGGCGAATCCCACTGACGGAATTCTTAGTTGATTTCTTTCTTAACGCCCTCAAGCCTGGAGAATTCCTTATCGAAGCATTGATTCCTAAGCAACCCCCCGATTCAGCCTCAGCTTTCATGAAATTCGGAAGAACTGCCTACGACTTCAACTTGGTCAATGTTGCAACCTGGATTTCGCTTACACAGAATAACACGTGCAAAGATGTTCGAATTTTCCTCGGCGGCATTGGGCGAATACCTGTAAGGGCTGTTGCTTCAGAAAATGAACTCAGAGGGCGTGAAGTCGGAGATGAAGTTGCGGATAAAGCATCTCTAGCGTTAGGAGATTTCAAAATTATTCCCCAGATACATGGCGACGCAAAGTACAAACAAGAAATTGCTCGAGTGCTGATTCGGGATTGCGTTAAGCGAGCGATAGCGAGGACCACTTTATGAGTGAAAGAATATCGTTGCGCGTGAACGGCAAGAAGTACGAACTTGAGCTTGGCTCATACGCTCTTCTTTCAGACGTACTTCGGGAAGACCTTGGTTTGAAAGGTACGAAGCGAGGTTGCGATTTTGGAGGTTGTGGAGCCTGTACAGTTTTGTTAGACGGACAAGCAGTTTACTCCTGCATGATGCCTGCACGCCACGCACAGGGACACGAGATTACAACGATCGAAGGATTGTCGAAAGGTAATGAGTTGACCGCAGTTCAACAATCTTTCGTGCGGAACATGGGATTTCAGTGTGGCTATTGCACGCCGGGGATAATCATGTCCGCAACAGCTTTGATAGAGCAAATCCCAAACCCGTCCGAGAATGATATACGAGAAGCATTGGCAGGTAACCTTTGCAGATGCACCGGCTACACGAGCATATTCAAAGCGATCAACGAAGCTGCAACAAAGCCGACGCGAACTACTACCCAATAATCACTACTCGATTCAGGTCCTAAAACAAACTAGTTTCAAGTAATGGAAACATCAGCAGCAAAACCGGAACCCTTGATCGACGAGAACGATATTTATTGAACAAGTGGGAACGATAGTCAAGATTAGTTTGAACAGCGTTAAGGTGACCGTTGCCTATCTAGGACAAGCCCGCGAAGCCGCAGGAACGAAAGAAGACGCATTCGAACTGTCAAGCCCAGCCAACATTGAACTCGCGTTTTCTCGAGCCATTAAAACGCATCCCGAACTAGAAGCGATTAAGAAAAACATCAGATTATTATTGAATGGCCAATGGGCCTCTGACAACGCTGAGTTGAAAGACGGAGATCGCATCACTCTGTTGCCTCCATCTGGAGGCGGCTAGTTTCAGCACACTCCTCAATTAGTTTCTTTGACCAAAGATTTGTGACTAAAGAAAAAGGACCAGCCCTCGCATTTGCTGGAGGGCCATGACATCATAGATCGACGATTCTGTTGAGATATCCTGATGTTATTGTGGTGGAATCTCCTTGAAGGAGAGCGATAAATCGATTCCCTGGCTTCTCCTTACGGCCCAAGCAATGTAGTAAACTACGCCGCATAGCACGAATATTCCAATTACGAATTCTATGGAGATCGACGTTGAAACAGACAAGAATCCTAGTGGCGGGCCGAGGCCGTATATCCACGCAATGAAAACATTGACGATTAATGCCAGTATTCCCAGGATGGAGAGCAACGGAAATCCGAGGACTTTGCGTTTGGCGGTTGGCGAGGCCTCGAAAACTTCTTTCTTCCGGAACGGGAACAGAATTGCTGTTATACAAATCATGATATATGCGATTTGCGTGGCCAAACCAGCGGTCGAGAAGTAGCTCGTGAAGCTAGAGTCGTAAATGATCACGTAGAGAAAGACCTCACAGCCCAGAACCGAGATTATAAGCGTAACCAATGGGGAATGAGTCCGTTTCGTGACGTAAGAGAGTTTCTCGGGTAAGACCCGATCGATGGATGCCGCAAGTAAGATTCGTGTTGAAGCAAAATAGATGATCAAGATTACTTGAAATGTTCCGAACATCAGTCCGATGAGAATTATTCCCCAAACAATAGGGTTGCTGCTTATCAACGCAGCCAGAACCGGGAAGTATGGTGTAAAGAGGTAAGCAATCGGGTTTGTGGATGGATCAAAATTGGCGTACAGCGTAAAGAACGATTGGAGAAACTTGAGTCCAATTGTATTCTCCATCGTATACCAAATAGCAAGAAGGAATATTGCAAAGCAAACTGTTGACCCGACCTGTGTCAGAGATTGCGTCTTGAGGCTATCGGCGCTCTTGATTTCCGAGAGGTTGTATATGCTCCAAAAGCCGTAACCAAGTGAGAGCCAAACTATGCCACATAGGAGTAGCGTGTTCCAAAGACTGAAGCTCACGTTGCCAATGTTCGCCGTATTGATAATGTACTGGTAATACCCACCTGCCGCAGCTACCTGAGCGGAGCTAATCTGAGTTTGATTGCCGGCCGCGATCAATGGGGCCGCGAACTCATTGAACCTCGCGATAAATTGAGCATTAGTAGTGGTTGCGAACATGAAGATAATTGCCAGAGCTGAGAGTGTTGAACCCGTGAAGAGAATGTACTGTAGTTTCACATAGAATTTCATACCAAGCGCGGCTATAATGAAACCGAGCAGTATTATGAGCGTCGTGACCGCGAAAACAGCAGTGTTGTCTACTTGACCATAGCCTGCCGCCAATATAGCAGCAAGGTTGGCATAATACGGGTTGTTCAACCCAAGCAGCGCAAAGAGCGGTTGGAGACCAAAGGTAGTAGTTACAACACCTGAAAAACCTGCAAAATACCACTGCCAAATGGTCCACGCTGAGAGCGTTGCTGCAAAACCAATAGCGGGGTGGATCGTCCTGCTCTGCCAAACGTAATCGCCACCAGACCTAGGCATCGCCGACGAAAGCATGGAAGTGCAGGCATAGAACGGGATCGCGAACAAAGTCATGAGAACAATTGCGAGCCCGACGTTAGCACCTGCGAAAACGGAACTATACGAATATGAAAACAGAGTAGCCCAAGTAAATGTGAAAAACCCAATTGCCATAAAGTTATAGATGAAGGCTTGATGCGGCGCTATGTCCCGAACCAAACCAGAAGTACTTCTGCTGAAGAGCTTTCCAGATGAACCCATAGTCAGATACCGTCGTTCAATTGGGTTTGGTGAAAATATAAGACTGTTGATGACTTACATGAAACAGTTACGAGAAATCTAATGCGCTTTCGCCAACGGAGAATCTACTATAGAGGCTGTGCTAACGTAAAACACGCTTCGGAAAGAACTGCAAGTGGACGGTCACTTACTCAGGGCCTAGCCGCCTACAAATTGGTACGACTTAAACCCTGAATCACCAATGTTGACCAGCACAGCCCGCAGAATACCCTCAGCATACTCGCTGCCGGGGTTGACACAAAAACTCCTCCCAATCCTAGCAATGTTCCTCGACTCGTGGATATGGCCATGTAATCCAAGCATCGGTTGATATTTCTCAATGGCTGCCCGAACAGAAGGCGACCCGGCGCCAAAAAGAACTATTCCTCCAGCATCCACAATTGGCCGAGGTGGGAAAACGGAGGTGTCAAGTTTTGGGCATGTGTCGAGTCCAGAATCTATCGGTGGACAGTGAAAGTTGAAGATTGCATTAGCTGGATCTTTCACTTGTGCAATCTTCGTTTCCAATCGCCTAGCTATTTCATCCTCCTTCAGATCACGTGGACAATTCCAAGGGGTGATGTTGCTGAAACCGGCTGAAATCATTTCATGCTTCGTACCAATCATTACCACTTTGTCTTCCGGTAGGACGATTTTCGTTCCGGACGAGAGCACGTTATCTACTTCGAGTTCGTCGTCGTTTCCGGTATTGACATAGATGGGTGTAGTCGCGTTTTCTTCTGCGTAATCCACCCAGTCCTTTACTCGCTGAAGGATTAGGTGTTGGAATATTTGGTCAGCTTTTTTCTTATCGGCGGCAAGCTCTTGAATTTGTGCCTCCGATCCTAAATAGGTGTAGCAACCGGTCCGTCGAACGATTTCGTCAAAACGAGCTAATTCCTCCTTGCTCTTCAGGACGTGTTTCTGCTTTTGAAACTCGGAGCTATATGTGCCGTCAGCGTTCTCCTTTACGGTCACTACGTTTTTGCCGGTTAGGTCCCCGCCGAAAATAAGTACATCTGCCTTGTAGAATTTTGCACCTCTAATGAACTTCTTCCACACTGGATCGCTGCCGTGAATGTCGCTTGCAAAGAGTATTCGGGTTAGTCCCAAGGGTTGTGTCAAAGCTACGACGCAAGAGCAAGCAGATAAAAACCACTCTATGCGTTCGAGTGTGATCTTCAATACAAGTCAGATTTGTTGTTAAGATTTTTATTTGAAAGCCAATTTTCCAAACGTCTTTAGTGCGGAAAAAGTTGTCTTGTGCGCTTCCTCAGTAAGTTCGCAAATCCTCCGAAACCTCATCGCGTCAACTACAGAACCTTTCACGTCGTACTTCTTCATGATGTATGCTTCATCAGGATCCAGTTTCCCAATCATCACATCAAAGAAAGTAGCAGACCGTCCTGATAGCACGACATCAGGATTATCGACCCTTCCAATGCGGAATTTGACCTGAGTCTTGTCGATTGATATATAGAATGGTTCTTCGCCAGCCAAATCGAACTGGATTTCAGATTGCCAATCTTGCTCGTTATTTGCTGCAAGAGTATTCCCCATGTATCCTGACAGCATTTGCATTGCGCGAGCGCATTTTCCCGTCAAAACGAACGCACATTTGGGATTTTTCGTCACAGATAAAGGTTGAAGCGATAATGATAAGGCAGACTCCACCTTGGAGCGGCAGAATATTAGTACCAACTTCATTGGAAAACCCTACCCGCGGATCGGGGCAGAAGAGATCGTCACCGGTCGAGCGGTCTACGTTTACGACATGGAATTGCCGCGTATGTTGCATGGCGCCGTCAAGCGAAGCACCATACCACATGCCGAGATAATCTCGATAAACACATCTCGAGCCGAGGCTTTTCCTGGTGTACAAGCCGTAATTACTGGTGCAGATGTGCCTGATGGGTTGAGGGGCCGCGGGCTTTACGATACACCAATCCTCGCAAAAGGGAGAGTAAGATACATTGGAGACCCAATCGCGGCAGTCGCGGCCGATACTAGAGATGCTGCGATTGAGGCTGCTCGCCTAATTGAGGTTCAGTACCGAGAGCTGAAGCCAATTTTTGACCCCCTCGAGGCTGTCAAAGAGAATCCTGACGTCATCGTGCATCCTGACCTTGCGCGCTACAAACGTTTCTCGTCTCAAATTTACAGGGCAGCCGTTGACCCAAAACGTCCTAACGTCACGAACAAATTCTGTGTCAGACACGGAAGCACAGAGGACGTTTTCAAGAACGTAGATTTTGTTTTTGAAAATACTTTCCGAACGCACCCGGTGCAACACATGCATATCGAACCGATTGCGGCAATTGCCTCGGCTGAACCAGACGGTACTCTGGTCGTCTGGACATCTGGGCAGAATGTGTACAGGGCCAGAAAGGAACTTAGTGACGGCCTCGGAATACGTCCCTCAAGAATCAAACTCATTATTCCGCGATATGTTGGCGGAGGATTCGGCAACAAAGGACAAACCCATGTCGAATTAATCTGTGCAGCGCTAAGCCTCAAGACGCATCGTCCAGTCAAGATAACTTTCAGTCGTGAGGAGGTTTTCGAGTCAACCTCGATCAGGCACCCTTCGACTATCAGAATCAAAGATGGAGTTAGGGCCGATGGTCGAATAGTTGCGAGGGAGATGGAGGCGATTTACAATGGTGGGGCGTACTCACTAGCAGGAAACGTTGCCGTCAGAGACTGCGTCTATGCCTCAGTATGCGTTTACGATATCCCCAATTTCAAATTGGATGTCTATCGTGTTTATACAAACCAAGTTCAAGGTGGCGCATTCAGAGGCTTCGGAACTCCACAAGCCTTCTTTGCAATAGAATCCCAAATGGACCTGATCGCTCGCAGGCTGAACATCGACCCAATCGAACTGCGTCTAAAGAACATGCTAACAACCAACGCCAAGAACGCAATGGGCGAAAGAATGCGAAAAGTTTCACTTCAGGATTGCATTCTGAAAGCAATCGAACAAACCAAACAAGTTCAAACCCCAAAACTAAGAGAACCTTGGAAGTTTGGCCGCGGGTTTGCGATTGCGCAAGAAATGTGCGACATCAGTTTTCCAAGCATGGCATACGCGAAATACTTCGACGACAATACGGTTGAAATTTCAACGGTCGTGAGTGACCCAGGCGAAGGAACCACAACTGTGCTTGCACAAATCGCGGCCGAGGAATTCCAGTTACCGATCGAAAATATCACAATAACTCAGGCGGACTCGTCAATCGCTCCGGTTGGACCTGGAGCAAGCGGAAGCAGACAAACCTCACAACTCGGAAAAGCAGTAAGCATCGCCTGCCGCGATGTAAAGTCTCAGATACTCACAATTGCATCGCGCACGCTTAACACCAATATCGACAATCTAGAGATCAAGAATGGAGTAATTCGAAGTAAGGAAGTCACTGAAACTCAGATTAGAATTAACGAGCTGTTCAAACCGGGCCCCATGGGAGGCGGCTTCGTTGAAGGTATCGGCGAGTTTTCCGCCAAAGCAGTTTGGTACCCAGAAACTGGAGAACTAGATCCAGAAACGGGTCAATGCTCTACGGACAGGGCCGTAGCCTACTACACCCCAGTAGTTCAGATAGTGGACTTGGCCGTCAATGCGGAAACCGGAGAAATCAAGTTACTCAATATCATCGGCGTGCTCGATGTGGGTAAAGTCCTCAACCCTCTAAACGTATTCGGCCAAAATGAGGGAGGCATCATAATGGGTGCCAGCACCACGATCCCAGAAGAACTAGTCATTCGGGAAGGCCGAGTAATCAATGCAGATCTTAAAGATTACAAGATATGGACATCGATGGATTATGTGCCGATTCAATCGGTGATCCTTGAAAACCCATTCGAAGAAGGACCGTTCGGCGCCAAAGGTTGCGGAGAAGCTCCAATCATAGCGACTGCTCCAGCTATAGCAAATGCCATTCACAATGCAATAGGAGTGCGATTCAAAACACTTCCCATTACTGGCGAAAGAATCCTAAGAGCTCTGAAACAGAAAAACAGCAATGAAACAACTGTTGTCGACTAGTTCTGTAGAGAGATTCTGCGCGGACGGCCCATTGCTGGGATCATTTCTCATGAGGTATAATTGTCATATTCCTTCGACGCAGTAATCTACGACATTAGACACAATTAGAATCAATAGCTCAGGCAATCATCAATAATCTATGTACTCAGGAGAAGACAGCTCCGGAGAGTTACCAAAGGTGTTAAATGGATAATTCGATGAATCCGTTTGTTCAATGTGATTATTATTGGCAGCTCCTGCGCCTGGAAAAAGAGTTTTTGTTCGTGAAGCGACGGGACTAGTTAGGCAATTATCTTCGCTTGATGTTTTTGTTTGGAGTATCATCTACTTCCCTTGGCTTACTAGCTGGGCAGGCATCTTTTGGGTCACTCCAAGCTACTACCAGAACGTGAACTACTACGCAGGTCTCGGTCTCTGGGCGATAATGGCTCTAGTCATAGTCGTACTGTACTGGCAAATCACGGTGGTAATGCCGCGAGCTGGAGGCGACTACATTTTCATTTCACGATCCCTTAACGGTCCGATAGGATTCATGGCAAGCTTCCTATTCCTGATGGCAATTCTGATATCCGCAAGCGGTGGTTCTTACTGGGCGTTTGCAGAATCTGGAACACAACTATCCTTTGGGGGCCAAGTCCTGAATGATGCAAGCATAACTTCGTTAGGAAATCTGATCACGCCCTGGACAACTACAAACCCCGCTTTACTCTTTGAAATCGGTCTTATCATCATGGCTATAGGGGGAATAGCAATAGCTTTGGGAGGCAAAGTCTTCAGGATCATTGTCTACACGTTTTTCGCCTACGGATTCATCGTTCTCCTATTCTCGGTCATTGTCTTTCTTACTCATACACCAGCTGACTTCGCCGCCGCTTACGCCCAGTATTTCCAAGGAGGCGTTCCCAAAGTCTTCTCAGATGCAGCTGCAAAAGGCTACTCGCCCGGAGCTACACTGGCCAATTTGGGCCCACTCGTGCCTGTGCTTTTCGTTAGTATCGGACCTTACCCAGTAATGCAGATGGTTGGGGGAGAAATCAAGAACCCGCGGCGCTCTCTGCTTTACGGACTAGTTGTGGCTGAAATCGTATCTATTCTAGTGTGGTTCGGGCTAACCTACCTTTTCGACAGCGTCATCGGAATCTCGTTCTTGGAGGCGTGGACATTAACAGCAGGCGGTGGAGCGTCAACTGTTCCCACTGTATTTGTATCACTCTTCTATCCTGATAGGACTTTGCTCTGGCTGATGTTCATTGGACTCTTCATCGGAAACATTGGATGGTCCTGGCTTGGTCTAATATTCATAAGTAGACTGTTCATGGCCTGGTCATTTGACAGAGTTCTTCCATCCGCGTTGTCGAAGGTCAACGATCGTTTCCACACGCCCCACGTCGGAATAGCGCTGGCATGCATACTTGCGTGCATACCCATGTACCTGGAGTACTTCACATCGTTTATAACCGTCCAAGTCAACCTCGTATTCCTATTCTCCATCGTCTGGATACTATCATCACTGAGCGCTATCATACTCCCATACAGGAGGAAGAGTCTGTTCGAGGCCTCAGCGGCTCACGGTAAGATTGGCGGCGTACCAACACTATCATTGCTTGGAGTACTCGGACTGATTCTCTTCGGATTTCTAGGTTACAATTCAACTACAAATCCAGCATTAGGACCCTTCGCGGTCGGGGCTCAACTGTTCATCGTGGCGCTGATAATCGCTCCATTGCTAATCTATGCCGCATCATTCTACTATAACAAGGCGCATGGATTGGACCTTAGGCTAGTGTTCGGGCAACTACCGCCCGACTAAATCGCCGTTTCAACTTTGCTGCCAAAGCATGCTGCGGATTAGACAACCTCAAGATGACGCTGCTTCTGTGAACGATGGGACGCTATGTTGTTTGATGGAATCTCAATCGTAGACGCTCATAGCCACCTCGGATATTTCGGTGGGTGGGCTAACGTTGGAATCACAGCGGAACAGCTACTTGCATTAAACAAAGAATTCAATGTTGTTCACAGCGTGATTTTCTCACTTCCAAACAACCTGACCGTCGAAGCCAAGAAGAAATATCCTCGAAACTTTTCTGGATATGTATGGCTCAATCCATATGATGGCGATAAAGCTGTAAGTGAGCTCCGCTCAGCCGTGAACGATTGGGGCTGTAGAGGAGTCAAACTACATCCGCTATTCCAAGCTTTCATCGCTGATGATCCAGTCGTTTATCCTATCATGGATGAGGCCAGGAGACTGAAGGTGCCGGTCGCTATCCATTCCGGCCACCCGCCGTTTTCTCTTCCATGGAGTATTGGGGAACTGGCGGAAGTTTACCCTGACGTGACTATTATCATGCTTCACATGGGGCATGGCCATGGTCTCTACATACGCGCTGCGATTAATACAGCCAAGAGATACTCCAACATCGTCTTGGAAACGTCTGGAATGCCAATGCACACCAAGATCAAGGAGGCAATGGAAACTGTGGGCGAGAATCGAGTGATCTACGGAAGTGATATTCCGTTCCATCACCCTTCAGTCGAATTGCAGCGCGTAAAGATGGCTGGGTTGAGTGAAGTGCAGCTTAGAAAACTGCTGCACGACAACGCGATTGAAAAGCTTGGTTTGACCTTCTAACCTAGACGCCACGATTCAATCGGGCACGATCATTACCTTAATGCAGTCACCTTTACGCATGAGATCCATGCCTTTGTTGACATCCGAGACTTTCAGCTTATGCGTGATGAACTTGTTCACCTCAAACTTACCAGCGCTTAACAAGTCGAGGGCTGCTGCGAAGCTATAGTTCGATATGAAACTTCCAATATACTCGATTTGACGAAACGTAAAATCGAAGGGTTGGATGGACACTTTCGCTCCCTGCGGATTAATGCCGAACTGAACTATTCGACCACCTCTCCCCACTATTTCGAGAGCTAGATTGGTAGCGGATGGCGCTCCTGCTGCCTCTATAATCACATCCAAACCACGTCCATCCGTCAGGTCTTTCGTTGCCTTTACCGCATCTTCTTTTGATGGATTGATGATTCTCTTCGCTCCGAACTTCTCAGCATTGGCAATTCTTTCCTCTTTGGTCTCATACACGATGAGACATCCCGCTTGACTGCTCTTGAGTAATTGCAGGTAGTGAAGGCCCATTGGTCCTGCGCCGATAATTCCAACAGATTGGCCAGGTCGAATATTGGCTCGTTGAACTGTGTTAACTACACAGGATATTGGTCCAGCCAAGATAGCAGCGTCAAGCGACATTTCATCTGGTATCTTATAGACCGAGCCTGCGGGCGATCTATTGTACTTGGCATACCCCCCGTCTTCATGCTCACCTAGAGTAATGATGTTCTGGCAGAGGTTATCTCGCCCGGTGCGACAGTAGTAGCAAGAACCGCATTTTATGTCAACATCTACGGAGACTCTATCTCCTACCTTGACATTCTTCACCTTCTCGCCAGCCTTCACCACGGTCCCTGCATACTCATGACCCAACACAATTCCATTTCTTACGGGATGCTCACCGGCCAAAATCTTCGGATCGGTGCCGCAAATTCCACATCCATAAATCTCAAGAATTACGTCATCTGGTTTTTGTAACTTAGGAATTTCTCTGTCCTCTACCACAAGGTTGTTAACGCCTCTAAAGACTGCAGCCTTCATCGTGTCCATGAATTCTCGCTTCGATTCATGTTCGTGACTGGTCAAATGCCTTAAGCCTTTTCAGCAATTTTCAACGACCCAACTACCTGTGTACAGCAAATTGTAGCATACGAAAGACGATGTTCGTATTGCAAAGTCCGGGTTATGTCAGAAGTTATGGTCGGTTGTAGAAAAAGCACGATCAATTAATAGACTCGGTTCAAACACTCTTTAAGAACCGGCGAAATTTCATTGTGGAATAAAGCTAGAGAGCCGATTCGACTTCTTATGACTCCTGGACCAGTAGAAGTATCTCCTCGAGTTCTGTCCGCATTAGCTAGACCTCAAGTCTATCATTACTATCAAGGATTTGTCGACTTTTTCCAAGAGACAACTGAAAAATTGCAAAAAGTCTTTCAGACGAGCAATGACGTCTTACTGCTACAAGGAGAAGGAGTTCTCGGATTAGAAGCCGCGATCGTCAACACCGTGAACCCAGGTGACAAGATCCTGGTGTTGGACAACGGTCCCTTCGGTAAATGGTTCGGTCTTTACGTTGAAAATGCCGGTGGCAAACCAGTGTATCTTACAGGCCCTAACAACGAAGCCATTGATCCGACTAAGTTGAAGGAAAAACTTGACACGGAGAAGGATATCAAGGCAATGACGGTTGTGCACTGTGAAACACCCGCGGGAATTCTTAATCCAATAAGAGAACTTTGCCCGATCGCGAAAAAGAGGGGAATTCTAACTATTGTTGATACGGTGGCATCCTTGGCGGGCGTAGATGTTAAGCCGGATCAATGGGGCATAGACTTCTGTTGCGGTGCGTCTCAGAAGGCTCTTTCATCGTCGCCAGGATTGACGATGCTGGCTGTCAGTAAGGACGGTTGGGAAGCAATTGACCACAAGAAGAACCCTATCAAGAACTCATACGTGAGCATACCTGACTACCGGGACACGTGGCTAAAGGACAAACGGTTTCCATTTACTCCAATGGTTTCGGAAGTCTATGCGCTTAGCGAGGCTGCTGACGAACTTCTAGAAGAGGGATTGGACAATTCCTTCAAACGACATCAGATGGTCGGAGATGCTTGTCGGGATGGAGCAGAGAGGATAGGCTTCAAACTCTGGGCAAAGCGACGAGAGGATGCCTCGAACACCGTAACCGCGATTCAAGTCCCCTCCTCGACAACCGACACTGAAATTGTAAACCACATGGTCGAGAAGTACGGGATACTAATTGGCGGAGGATACAAGGAAACGAAAGGAGAGCTGCTAAGGATCGGTCATATGGGATACCAAGCGACCTTGACTAACGTTCTGACGACCTTGACAGCTCTCGAAGGCACTCTAACCGATTTGAAGAAAAAACCCTGATCCTCCAGCAACCACAGTTCTTCGTATCTTTCCTAGGATAGCTCGAGTTCTTCGAGCTTCCTCTTAGTTGGCACTCCCTCTACGTCCCATCCTCTGAGTCGATAATAGAAGTCAAGCATTCGATTCACGTCGATAGTCTGTCCCTTGGATTGACCGTCTGGGAGTGGTTCTAGGAATCGTTTTGGCAATCTATCGTCCTTTCTCGTATATCCCTCTCTAATGTTGAAGAGACGCTCCACGTTGATTATTCTCTCACCTACCTTGACCAAGTCCCGGTAGTTCCTATCCATTCCCGTTGCCTCACGCATCAAGCGCTCGATTACTTCTGGGCTGAAGCCGAAATCGAGGCAGAAATCGCAGAAGACGGCGGTATCTATTGGTGAAGTTGTAGAATCTTGGAACTCGATCACCCATTTCGCTTTATTTTCATCTTCAGCAAACCTGTCGACTTTCTGTGGCATGCCGAACAACTCAACGGCGATAGTCCACCCGTCGTTATGGTCAGCGCCCCGCGATGCTGTTGCATAGTTGAGGCCTATTCCTTTTGCCCCTCTTGGGTCGTATCCCGGCATTTCAAGTCCTTTCACATGCATCGCGTAATTACTTGCTTCTGGTTTCATTTTTTCCGCGGCCATTTTAACTCCGTCAGCCAGAAAGCTTCCAATTCCTTCTCGGCGTGCAATCTTCTCCATTAGCCACAGTAGCCCGTCTTCGCTGCCGAACTTCAGGTTCATTCCATTCGTGTCAATTTCCTTGATCAGTCCCCTTTCGAAGCATTCCATTGCGAATGAGGCCACTACTCCTGCGGAAATAGTGTCCATTCCATACTGGTCGCACAACAGGTTAGCGTGCGCGACGGTTTCGAAGGAGGACACACCGCAATTCGATCCCAGTGCAAAAATGTTCTCGTGTTCCGGTCGATCGGTCTTTACCCCTGCATTTGGTCCCTCTTTCACATCAATCCATTTTGAGCATAGGACCCTGCATCCCCAGCAATGGACGAATCCTCTGTTGGGCCAGTGTTTCTTGATGTAGTCGGCGCCGATGGTTTCCCCACCTTCGAAGTGTCCTGTCTGGAAGTTTCTCGTAGGCATCAAACCGAGTTCGTTTACGAATGCTACGGAGCCAGTCGTTCCGTCGGCGCTAAACGCTTTCACGACCTCATTGGAATCTACAATCTTTCCGATCCATCCTAAGGTTTCTCTCCATGTCTGCTGGTCGACGTAAGTTTCAGCGCGTCCCGCGCCGCGAACGGCGAAGGCTTTGAGGTTTTTTGATCCCATGACTGCACCGGGGCCTCCCCTAGCGGCAGCCGCATGCTTGTCACTCATGATGGAGGCTATCCTTACCATGTTTTCGCCAGCGGGACCAATGGATGCGATTCTTGTGTTCGGTTTCGATCCTAACTCTTGGCCTACAATATCTTCCGTCTCGTGCGTTGTCTTTCCCCATAGATGTGATGCATCATTAAGCTCAAGTTTGCCATCGTGTAAGAAAGCGTAGGCCTTCTTGTCGGATTTTCCTTCAAAAATTACGCCATCATAGCCAGCAAACTTCATTGTTGGCCCAAAATGGCCTCCGCAATAGCTGACTGAGATGGTCTTTGTCAACGGCGATTTCATTCCAACCGTATACTTGCCTGTAAGCGGTATCATCGTACCCGCCAAGGGTCCAGTCATGAAGATGAGTTTGTTCGATGGCGAGAGCGGATCTATTCCTGGCTCAAGTTCATCGTAAAGTATCTTGGCTATGAAACCGCGGCCGCCGATCCATCGCTCAGCAAAATAATCTGTAATCTCAATTGTAGACGTGCTGCCCTTATTCAGATTTACACGCAGGATCTTTCCGACGTAGCCCTTGTATTTGGTCAAGAATAGGCACTGAACACGGTTTTTCACCTCGCGGTTATCTATTGTTTTTCGCAGATTAACATGAACTGAACTGAGTGATTGCTTGATTTTCGGAACTAGAATTGCGCTATATACTTACATATAGTCTCTAGTGAATCAGATTTCAAGAGTCGAAACGCATGCCCCTAAAGACGTCTATGGAACTGCAATACTCCGAACCTACAACCCTTAGAGAAGCTTTCACAACACTCTCAAAAATTGAAGGCGCTAGAATTTTCGCCGGCGGTACCGATCTAATGGTTTCCATCCGCGAGGGCAAGATCGCGCCTAGTCACTTGGTTAACATCAAGAGGATACCGGGATTAGATAAAGTGGAGATAGACAAGAAAGGAGACCTAAGCATTGGCGCTCTAGTTACAGTAGGAGAGGTTGAAGCTTCGGTTGCGATCCGTAAGTCGTTTCCTATGCTAGCCGATGCTGCTTACCAATTAGGGTCGTTTCAAGTTCGCAACCGTGCTACTCTAGGCGGAAACTTGTGTAACTCATCCCCTTCAGCTGACCTAGCTCAGCCACTTGTAGCACTGGGAGCGATCGCCAAAATAATAGGGCCAAGAGGAAGAAGATTTGTAAAGCTTGAAGATTTCTTCACGGCACCCGGAAGAACGGTGCTAAAGAGATCTGAAATCCTCGCTGGAGTTAAGATACCTAAACCTCCTAAGAATTCTCATGGAGCTTTCCTTAAACACGGTCCGCGCCAATGTATGGACATCGCAACCGTCAATGCAGCTGTCCTCGTCGAGATGAATGGTAAGACCTGCAAGCAATGTAAGATTGTGCTAGGGGCCGTTGCACCGGTTCCAATGCGAGCCAAGAAAGCTGAGGCAGAAATTCGCGGCAAACCTATCACAGATAAGATCGTGCGGAAAGTTGCCGAAATCGCAGCGAAAGAATGTGCACCAATAAGCGATGTGAGAGGGTCAGCGGAATACCGAAGAGAAATCGTCAACGTTTTGGTCTGCCGCCTCTTCGGTGAAGTACTCGGCATCAAAATGTCATGGTGATTGTTTTTGAGGCATGTGAAATTCCGTGTCAACGGTGAGGAAAGAGGGCTCGATGCGAGTCCAACCAGAAGTTTGCTGGATGTGCTTCGTGAGGATTTGTTTCTAACCGGCACGAAGCGTGGCTGCGACGGCGGCGAATGCGGCGCCTGTACAGTTATCATGAACGGAAAAGCCGTGAACTCATGCTTAGTAATCGCTACCGAGCTCGACGGCGCGGAGATTACTACGATCGAAGGACTAGCTAAAGATGGTAAGGATGCCCATCCGTTGCAACGGGCCTTCATTGAGAAGGGAGCCGTGCAGTGCGGCTTTTGCACGCCGGGCATGATAATGACTGCGAAAGCGTTCCTTGACTTGAATCCGAACCCGACGGAGGAAGAAGTGAGAAGTGCCCTTTCAGGAAATCTTTGCAGGTGTACCGGCTACACGAAGATCGTGGAGGCAGTACTGACAGGAGCAGAGGAAGCACGGAGGCTTAAGCGTTGACGGTTACCCTCGAAAACGAACGATGTACCACCGTAGGAAAACGAGTTCCGCGAATAGACGCGCTTGAGAAGGTCACGGGACAGGCGATGTATTTAGACGACTTGAAATTCAGCGACGTACTCTACGGCAGAATTCTACGCAGTCCACACGCACACGCTAAGATCAAGAAAATAGACACGTCTAAGGCTATACAGGTACCTGGCGTAATTGCAGTAGTCACGGGCAGAGACGCCCCATTCAGAGGTGGTGAAGCAATCCGAGACCAACCGTTTCTGGCCATCGACAAGGTTCGACACGTCGGTGAAGCGGTTGCAGCTGTGGCAGCTGAAACAAAAGACATTGCTGCTCGCGCCATCAAACTCATCGAGGTCGAGTACGAGCCTCTTCCCGCGGTTCTAGATGTGATGGACGCCATAAAGCCGAATGCACCGTTGGTTCACGAAGAATTGCACACTTATTCTCACATGGCAATCGTAACAGTTGTCCCACACACAAACATCTGTGCAAAATTCGAATTCAAGCAAGGCGATGTCGAGAAAGGCTTTCGGGAATCAGATTTCATATTCGAAGACACGTTCAGATTTCCTACGGGTCACCACTGTCAGATTGAACCATTTGGTGCGGTGGTTCAGGTAAGCGTCACAGGCAAGATCACGATCTGGGTAGCGAACGATGCTCCGCATCGCCTGCGGAAAGACTTGTCTGACGCCATGGGTATCCCCTTCGATAAGCTGAGAATAATCAGTCCGCCGTACATGGGGGGAGGATTCGGAGGAAAGGGCGGTCTGAAAGTTGAACCCGCTTGCATAGCTCTCGCCATGAACACAGGAGGAAGACCTGTAAAGATCATCTTGGATCGACAGGAGGTTTTCATGGCCTCACTAACGAAGCACGCCGCAGTCGGAATTGTCAAGACAGGTGTCAAGAAAGACGGAACGATTCTCGCGACACATGCAAAGTTGTACTATGATACGGGTGCTTATGCGGAAAAAGGACCAACGGTTACCGTTCACGGATGCGAGTCAGGCGTGGGGCCGTACAAAGTTCCAAACACGTTAGTGGAGGGCTATACTGTTTACACGAATCACCCTATCGCAGGCGCCCTAAGAGGATACGGTTTACCGCAATCAAGTTGGGCGCATGAATCAATGATCGACATGATCGCTGACAAGCTTGGCATTGATCAAGTTGAGATGCGACTGAAGAACGCTGTCGAGGAGGGGTCAATCAATCCTACTCGAGGAGATGTTTTGACAAGCGTTGGATTGAAAGAATGTATCCAGCGCGCTGCGGACGCTATTGAATGGAGCAAACCTCGACCACCTAACCGTGCCGTAGGTATAGCTTGTGAGTACAAGGCAACAAAGACTCCGTCAGGATCATCAGCATTCGTAAAGATTGAGCAGGACGGTGGCGCATCAGTAATTAGTAGCGCGGTCGAGGTGGGACAAGGTGTCAAGACTATACTCGCTCAGATCGCGTCAGAGGAACTTGGAATCCCGTTGGAGCGGATTATTGTCACGTCAGCTGACACTGATTACACCCCTTGGGATGCCTCCTGCACCGCAAGCCGGACAACTTTCCACATGGGCAATGCAGTCAGAAATGCTGCGAAAGACGCAAAGGCGCAAATCATTGCCATCGCTGCATCTTCACTCAACGCGAACCCAGACGACTTGGAGCTTTCGAACGGAGAGGTCCGCATGAAAGGGAGCGACAAGAAGATGACAGTCTCTGAAGTGATCAGAGGCAAATGGAGAGCTGGCCTAACAATCCTAGGCAGAGGAACGTACTATCCGGAGATAGAAGGGACCATGTTCTCTGCACGAAGTGTATTCTACATGTACGGCGCGCAAGCGGTCGATCTTGAAGTGGACCCTCAGACAGGCAAGATCAAAGTGCATAAAGTCGCGGCTGCACATGACGTAGGCAGAGCAATCAACCCGACGGCGGTTGAAGGCCAGATCGAGGGCGGAGTAGTCATGGGACTGGGAACGGGAATTTTTGAGGAGATATTATACGACGCAAAAGGTAAGATGATGAATCCCAACTTCCGAGATTACAGAACCCCCACGACAGTCGACGCACCCAAGATAGATTCGATTATAGTAGAGGCATTTCACGATGAGGGACCCTTCGGGGCGAAGGGAATTGGAGAAATGACGCTAGTGTCAACCCCGACAGCCGTAGGCAACGCAATCTACAAGGCAACAGGGGTTCGACTGAAAGAACTACCAGCAACTCCGGAGAGACTCCTCAAACACATAAAACAGAAACAAAATCATGGAACGTCTCAGTAGACTAGGAAGAATACTGAAAACGCCTGAAGGAGAAAAAGCGAGAACGGAGTAGTAAAGTAAATGGTGGAATTTGGCGTACGACTACCGAACTCAGGTCCGCTCGCGGCAACCGACTCAATTCTGAAAAGTGCGGAGATTGCGGAACAACTTGGATACAACTCTGTCTGGGTGCACGATCACATAACCTGGGGCACTGAACAGCACAGAGGGCATCTTTCCTCCGGATCGGCAGAGGCTCTCAACTCAGCTCAACTGCCCAACTTCTATGAGTGTCTAACAACTCTTGCAACAATCGCTGGAAGAACCAAGGCCGTGAAGTTAGGCATCGCTGTAGTTATACTTCCCTTGAGAAACCCAGTGGTTTTCGCAAAACAAACCTCAGTGATCGACGTCCTGTCAGGTGGTAGACTTCTCGTCGGCGTAGCACCGGGAGCACCCAAGATTACAGAGAAGGAGTTTGAGGCGGTTGGTGTAGACTACCACAAAAGGGGCAAAATAACCGATGATTACATACAGGCCGTGAGAAAATTATGGACTGACCCGCTTCCCACCTACAAGGGGAAGTTCATTTCATTCAACGAAGTCCAAATGTTTCCGAAACCCATTCAAAAGCCACACCCACCCATCCTAATCGGTGGCGGAGAAAGAGGCCTAAGCGACATCGCACTGAATCGAGTTGTCAACGGCGGAAACGGCTGGATCCCAGCATATCTGACCGATGTCGAACTCGAAAAAGGAGTGAAGCAGCTCTACGAAGGCGTAAGAAAAGCTGGCAGGAGTGCTGAGAAGTTCATCGTTGGATTGGAAATGTTCACAGGCCTTGCTCAATCTGATGATTCAGCGAAGAGTTCCTTCTCAGCAACGCTGACGAAGAACTTTGTGTCAGTAGAGGAAGGAGTGAGGCGGAGCCTGGTCGGAACAGCAGAAACCATCACGAAGAGAATGGAAGGCTATGCGAACGCTGGTCTTGATTATGTCGAGTTGAAATTCATGTACTCAACGATTCCCGAATTTCATCGGTCTATGGAAACCTTTGCTAAGGATGTGCTCCCGTCATTCAAGTGAGAGTCATAGCGAAGAAAAAATATAATCAGATTAAACAGCATAAAATTGAGTTACGCAAGATTTAGCGACTCTAGTTTTTCTTTTGTTGGGACACCTTGCTCGTCCCATCCTCTCAGTTCATAGTAGGCTGGAAGCATTTTTTCAACGTTGCACGTTTGTCCTTTGGCTGTTCCGTCGGGCATCGGTTCGAGGAATCGCTCTGGAAGAACATCATCCTTTCTTGTGTATCCTTCTCTCAGGTTGAAAAGCCGTTCAATGTTGACTATTCTCTCTCCGACTTTCATCATGTCTGCGTACGAATGTTTCAGGCCAGTAGCTTCGCGAATTAACCTTTCAATAACCTCGGGGCTGAACCCGAAGTCGAGACAGAAGTCACAGAAAGTGGCAGAATCAATTGGTCCAGCTGTTGAGTCCTGAAAGTCCACCACCCATTTGGCCTTGGTTGCGTCTTCCGAAAATCTGTCGACACGTTGAGGCATCCCGAAGATTTCAACCGCGATCGTCCATCCGTCATTATGGTCAGCGCCACGAGAGGCCGTTGCATAGTTGAGCCCTATTCCTTTTGCACCCCTCGGGTCGTATCCCGGCATCTCCAGGCCTTTCACATGCATCGCATACTTCCAGGCGTCTCCACCCAATTTCTCTGATGCCCGCTTGACTCCGTCAGCGAGAATATCACCGATTCCATCCCGACATGCTATCTTATTGACCAACCACAGCAGTGCTTCTTCATTACCAAAGTTCAGTTTCATACCTTCTGTCTGTTGGTCGGTAATGATGCCTCGCTCATAACATTCCATTGCGAAGGATGTTACTACACCCGTCGATATTGTGTCCATTCCATGTTGATCGCATAGCAGGTTGGCATGAGCAATCGTTTCGAAAGAGGGAATCTCACAGTTTGCACCCAATGCGAATATGTTCTCATGTTCTGGTCGATCGGTCCGGATGCCTGCGTGTGGTCCTTCCTTGATGTCAATCCACTTTGAGCAGAGAACTCTGCATCCCCAGCAATGGACGAAACCTCTGTTCGTGTAGTTCTTCTTGATGTATGTGGCATCTATCTTGTCGACGGCACCATAGTAGCCTGTTTGGAAGTTCTTAGTGGGCATAAGGCCCATCTCATTTACTACAGAAACAGAGCCCGTTGTCCCATCTTCTTTGAATGCCTTTACCACTTCGTTGGTGTCAACTATTTTTCCTATCCAGACTAATGTCTGTCGCCATGTATCCCGGTCGACAAAAGTCACCGCTCTTCCCGTTCCATGAACGGCGAAAGCTTTGAGGTTCTTCGATCCCATGACCGCCCCGGGGCCACACCTCGCAGCAGCTGCGTGTTTATCACTCATAATCGCTGCAATTCTAACCATTTTTTCTCCTGCCTGACCTATTGAGGCCACGCGAAGCGTTGGCTTTGACCCCAATTCCTTCATTACAATGTCT
>DATIYC010000155.1:0-7956 GCA_035517955.1 Candidatus Acidiferrales bacterium
CCGACCTACCCTCATCATCCAACCGTCGAATAACGCTTTCTAGCTCCATACCTGGCTTTATCTCACTCATACTAGCGTCCACGATCAATACTTTGCCTCGTTTCAGTAACTCGAAGTTTGTCTCTAAGCGCTCCTTCACAGTTGGTTTGTCTACCGAGAGCAGTCGGGCATTTACTGGAAGAGCGTGTTGCTCCACCGGACCTTTGCAATCAAACTCTAAGCAGCGATCCCGAAGTGGGTAGAAGACTCTTTGACAGCCGTTGCATAGGGTGTAGGTTAAGGTCTGTCCGTTGTAGGGTTCGATTTCCGCTACTATTCTTGGGACCTCAAGCTTGCTTCGCACCGAATGTTGTTTGTACCTCATCAACCGCCTGTAAGCCTCTAGGCTAATATCCCTCCTCCGGTTCAAGTAGTCACGGACAGTTGGCGTCCGTCCCCTGCGTCGCAAAATCGCATCCTCAACATGAAGCCAAGTCGCGATTGTGTAAGCGCCTGAACCGTATGACACAGCAAGTATGTTTTCACCCGGTTTTGCGTGGTCGAGGATGTCGCAGGTGGCAACCAAAGTCGCCGCGGCGTAAGTATTGCCCGTATCAAGAACCCTCAGCCACGGGCGAACTTTCTCCTCGATCAACTTCGGCGTAATACGGATTCTATCCTCTAACTCGGGGTTGTCAAGGATAGATATCTTGTCTTGGGCTAGCGTCTTGCACATTTTCATCGGCATGTACCCCGACGGCTGGTGGAAGGTCAGGTAGTCGAAATCTTTCAAGGAAATCTCCGGATGCTTCATCAGAAGCCCCTCTATTGCGCCGATAACGTGTTTGATGTACGCCTCAACGGTCGTTCGACCGAAGTGACTAGGTACCTTAATTCCATCTCTCCTCCAGAAATCAAGTGTGAGGCTTGAGTAGGCAGCAGTATCCTCAATCGTTGCAAGAGGATCACCTCTACCGAGGAGAAAAGCGCCAGCGCCTGCGCCGCAAGCAAATTCCAAAGGATCACCAATTGGAGCCTGCGCGACGTCGGTTCCAACCGCTAAACCGTATCGAATTCTCCCACTCAATATTTGACTTTCAACAAACGCTGTGGACTGCATTCCTGAGTTGCAAGCGCCCTCAAGGTCGGCAATGTAGACCTGATTCCCCAAACCCAAAAAAGATGCAACGTGTCGTGCAATCGTGCCGACGGCGTATGGTTTCGATTCAGAGCCAACTGCTACCGTCTCCACTTTGCTTGGGTCAACCTTTGCCATAACTAACGCGTTTTGCGCGGCCTCGGTTGCGATCGTTATCGAATCCTCGGTTATTCCCGCGATTGCTTTATCGCGGAGGAGTAAACCATTTCTTACTTTATCGATGAATTCGGGCAGGTCCTTTCGTTTGCTCTCCCTTTCCCGAACGATGAGCTCACTTTGAATGCGCTGCCTGGGCACGTAAGCTCCATACCCTATGATACCCACCCTTTCAGTAACCATGTAAACTTCCCAATCCTTACGAAGGTTAAAGGTATGTAACCGGGGCGAGAAGCGTATTTAAGATGAGATTACAACGGTCAAATTGAAGTGCAACATCACAAGCAAACTCACACACGAGGATTACTGGCGTACACCACACAAATCGCAGAAGACCGCGCCAATCGGAATCTCAACGCCGCAATCCCGGCATTTCCTAGAAGTTGTAGTCTCGTTGAGTTCTGGGAGATGAGTTGACTTTTCTTCGGGCACAACTGCTTGTTGAATAGGAGGCACTATACTACTTGTTGACTGAATCTGGTCCAGTGGTTTTCTCAGGTTTTTTTCTCGGATGTATTTGTGCAGCCCCTTAGATAGCTCGGCGTAGCTTACGTGTGCTCCTTCTTTTACACCTAGTAGTGTGGCAATCACTTTGTCTGCGTAAACGGCCTTCTTCGTTAATCCGCTCAATTTCGGTTCGGAAAACGCTAGTTTCGGCAAAGTAATTAGTGCTTCGATAGAACTACACTCTCGAATTCGAGGATTTTTGCGGCCATTCCTGGGAGATCAGTGGATTAGGCCCAGGAGACCGGAGCCTTCTTGATCAGCCCCATCGAGAGAACTAGTAATCCAACGATGAGCAAAGCCCAACCAGCATAGGGAATCCGCGGATCCTGCTCATAGTTTGTTGAAACGACATCGTAACTTAACGAGAAGGCTACTGATTTTTTGTACGATGACAACCTGTCGTCGAACACGAAGTAGTATGGACCGCTCTTTGCGGTGTTGAATGTAAAAGTAGATTGGCCCTGCTCGTCTTTGGACAGTAGAGAGCTTGATTGTTGCCCAGCAGACCATTTCTGATAGTTGTTTGCATCGAAAATTGTGAAGTTGATGTCGCCTAACTGATTCGTGGGCAGTTGAGTCACGTTCAATGATCCGGATGTGGATACCCCGGCGGGGAGGGAATAAGATCTGTCAGTCACATCACCCACGGTAAACGCTGCGAGCTGCTCCACATAGTGACGCTGAACAGTTTGCACTGGAACCGTTACATATTGTCCCGCGACTGTAAGCAAGAGCAAGCCAGCGACCACGAGCATTGCTCCCGCAACTGATGTTTTGAAGAGGACCATTTCTCATCTGTTTGGGTAGCCACATTGAGCAGGGTTATGTGGTTTGAGTGCGTTGATACGTCAAGTAGGGGCGAAACCATAAATGAGATTTAATTGAACATGTTTCTAGCGAAGGAGAATGCGTCATGCCGAAAGATTCCGGAAAATTGATTCCTGTTCAGAAGATTGTTGGGTTGCAGGTGATTGATACGAAAGGATCTATGATTGGCAACGTGAAGGACATTTCAGTGGACTTCGATGCGAAGAGCATATCATTTGGAGTAACAGCCAAGAACAGTAGCGAGTTGGATTTCACTTGGGATGATGTGCAGTCGGTTGAGGACGTGGTCCTCCTGAAGAAGGAGGTAGACCTCCCCTCTCCGTCCGCCGATCACCCATCCTCCGCGGTTAGCCCTCCTACCGTTCAGCCTCTGGTTATATGTCCTAGTTGTGGTGCTTCGACGCCCGCGCATGCGAAGTTCTGTTCGAAGTGTGGAACAAGCCTCAAGTAACAACGACTGGTCGTTTCTCTGGCTGAGGATTCTCAGGTGCTTCCATGTTGTGAAGCGTCTGCAACTCCTTTACGGCCTTGAGTTTGTGGCGTGCCAGAGTATTCTCCAGCTCCTCCTTGAGTAAGTGGAGTATGTCTTTGTGCATGTGAACGAACAATGAGTGCGTCCGATCCCTCGGACGCTCTAGGGCGATAGGGAAAATCTTCTTCACCTTCGCTGGGCGTGATGAGAGAACCACAACTTTGTCAGACATTTCAATTGCCTCCGATAGGTTATGCGTTACAAGAACGAATGTCTTTCCAGTCTCATTATGAATCTCCGTCACTTCCTCACGCAACACCTCAGCGGTTACCTCATCGATTGCACTAAACGCTTCATCCATGAGAACGACCTCCGGCTCTACTGCAAGCGCCCTCGCGATTCCGACTCGCTGTTTCATTCCACCGGAAAGTTGTTTCGGGTACATGTGTTCATAACCGCCTAGCCCAACCATTTCCAAGTATTCCCGGGCTATTTTCCGACGTTCGGGCTTTGGAGTCTTACGCATTTCCAAGCCGTACTCGACGTTCTCGAGAACCGTCCTCCAAGGAAATAACCCGAAGGCTTGAAAGACCATGCTGATTTTTCCATGAGGCCCACACACAGGACCACCTCTAAACCTAACCTCGCCTGAACTGGGCTTGTCGAGCCCCGCCATAATTTTCAGTAAAGTTGATTTTCCGCAACCGCTTGGCCCGACGATAGAAACGAATTCTCCGCTATCTACACCGAAACTTATCTGATGTAGTGCGTGGAATTTTCGCTCAGCATCGTAAAATTTGCTTACGTTGTCCAGTTCTACATGTGGATCCATCAGGACCATCTCTTCGCCCACGATTCCAACGATCCAAAGAATGCTTTGTCGAGAAGTATAGCGACGAGGGCGATCGCGAGTATGGCTGCGAAGCCGCTTTGAAGCGACCCTGCGCGGACGTTTCCTTCAATGAAGCTGCCAATGCCTGAAACTTGTGTGACGATTTCGATGGCGATTATGATTTCCCAAGCAAAGTCATATGCTAACCTTAACCCGCTGAACATTTGAGGTGAGATTGCTGGCAACACCATTTTCGTGAACATCGATAACCTGTCGGCTTTGAAGATTGAAGTAACCTCGTAGAGTTCACGTGGTATTGCTCTCGTGCCTTCACGCACAGTGAAGTAAATAGGAAAGAACCCGGCCATTGAAGCCATAGTGATTGCAGCTAGGTTCCCTGGACCTAACCAAAGGAGGAGCAGGGGAAGTATTGCGAGGTCTGGCAGGGCTCCGAACAGCATAATCAAAGGAGTTAGCGTGAGGTCGAATTTCTTCTTACTTCCCGCCGCAAAAGCCAGCGGTAGGGCCGTTGCGAACGCGAGAAGGAGCCCGAAGACTAGGTTAAGGAAGCTGTGTGCAATCCTGAGCAAGAAAGCATAATCTTGGATTGACGAAAGGAATACAGTTAGGACGCTTGAGAACGGTGGCAGGTTCGAGCTTGGAATCAATCCGGCTCGAGTTACGAATTCCCATGTCGCAAGACCTGCCGCGAGGGGTGGAACCCACAGATAATTCGAGAGGCTCTTACCTGATAGGATATTCTCGGTTAATGACAGTGTGAGGGCCCTTTGTTTCTCTACAGACACTTTGAATGTGACTCCAGAAGGCGATTAACAGCTAGTTGTCATGCCACCTGTCAAATTAAGGTTCGAACCATTTTCAAGAATATTTTGCGTCGAAGTTGTGAGTGCCTCGAATTAATTTCCGCTCGAACACCCCCGTGAACCATTAATTGAAACTCAAATCACAATCAAACGATTTACAGTCAGATGTTAACACAACCTACCCGCGTTGTTACAGCATTTTTTATGCGAAAAGAGGCGCAGCAGAATATGTTTCGGTGAATCACATGTTCTTAATAGAGGTTAGGCATATCTTCTGTTGGGTCCATGTGGAAAGACAAATATCTTTTCATGAAACGACCAATGTGAAACATTCAAGGTTGAATATTCATTGAGTAGTGTATTCGCGACATTTTCGGATTTTGAAAAAGAAATTCGACGAATCATATCAGAAGCGGATGGAAGAAAGCTCCCGCTGAGGATCATGGGTGGTGCAGCAATTCGTATGCATTGCCCAGCTCATCAAGACTTGTACACCCAACTCAAGCGCGCTCCCAAGCACGATATGGACTTTGTCACGTATAGCAAGTTTAGGCCGATTACTAAGGGTCTCTTCGTGGATTTGGGTTATGAACCTTACATCTCTCTAATGCTGACAGGCGCGACTGGAAGACATAGACAGATCTTCAATGACAAGGAAGGAAACAAGGCAATTGACGTTTTTCTTGATAAGTTGGAAATGTGTCACGTAATAGACTTCAGAGGCAGACTCGAAACCGACTCGCCAACGGTTCCACTGGCCGAACTCCTATTGCAGAAGCTCCAAGTGGTTCAGACGAATGAAAAAGATATTCAGGACACGATAATTCTCCTAGCCGAACACGATATTGGCAGTGGAGATCGGGAAGTAATTAACGGCGACTACGTGGCTAAGATCCTCGGAAACGAATGGGGGTTCTGGTATACGGTTAGCCAAAACTTCGGTAAAGTGAAGGAATTTCTCGACAAGTATGAGTTGTCGCCGCAGGACAAGGCGGCTGTGTCAGACAGGATCACAAACTTAATGGGACTCATAGACAAGCAACCTAAGTCGATGCAATGGAAACTTCGAGCAAAAGTAGGAACAACCAAACGCTGGTACAACACCGTCGAAGAAGTCCAGAGAGATTAGCGGAAGGATAGGCAAGTCGAGTAGCTTGCTCAAGTCGGCTAGCAGATTTGGTTCGGACGAAAGCAGACGAGATTATGGATAATCCTTGAGCAGAACTCGGTGAGCATGCACAGATTGCCAAAACTGGCCTATGAAGTAATAGTTTGCATCCTTCTCGGTCATCGCTATTCTGAAGTCACACTTGCCCTGGGGAAAATAGCAACCGAACAGATCAAAGCGAACAGATGCACACGATGCGGCCGCATCACAATACTAAAATCGGTACTTAACCCAAAACTATGAACTCGGCACTGAGTTACGCACTCTAAGGAAGAAAGGTCGAGCAACGTTATCTTCAAACATTATCTATTTGGAAAAAAACCACTCAGCAAATTCCATTATCGCACCTTCAATCTGGAACTTAGCGCAAATCTTGAAATAAGCAAAATGTAACCTCCAACTTGGAGTCGTTATTTGGCGAAAGTCACAATCGTCTTCGCTTCCGACTTTCACGGTAGCGAGGTTGTTTGGCGCAAGTTCCTAAACTCAGCGGCCATGTTCAAGGCGAACTGGTTGATTATGGGTGGAGATTTGACAGGCAAAATATTGACCCCCATCGTACTCCAACCCGACGGCACTTACAAATCCGAGTTTCTCGACCAAACACACGTAATCCAAGCCGATAAGATTGAAGATTTTAAACGACGGGTTCGGGAACAGTGCTACATCCCGTACGTTTGTAATGAGAATGAATTTGAGACATTGAAGAAGGCGTCACAGGATGACATCGAAAAAATATTCGCCAAACTCGAGTGCGAGGCGCTGAAGGACTGGCTAGAGTTAGTGCCCAAGAAAATTCCACAAGGCACGAAAGTTCTCATACACCCCGGCAATGATGACAAGTTCGAGCTGGACGACGTCATCAAAGCATGCCCGTATGTCACTTACGCTGAAGAATCCGTTATAGACCTTGATGGGGAACACGAGGCGGCTTGCTGCGGATGGTCGAACCCTACCCCATGGAATAGCCCAAGGGAATGCTCCGAAGAAGATCTAATGGTGAAGTTAGAGAAAATGGCGTCACAAGTCCACAATGTGGACAGGTCCGTGTTCTGCCTACATTGTCCACCGTACGAATCACAAATCGACCAGGCGCCTCTATTGGATAAGGACTTTAGGCCAATAATGGAGGGAGGGCGACCGAAAATTGTTCCCGTTGGATCAAAGTCAGTTCGAACAATTATTGAAAAATACCAACCCCTGTTAGGAATGCACGGACATATCCACGAGTGCCGCGGGTGGATGAAGATTGGACGAACACAATGTATGAACCCTGGGTCAGAATACAGTGAAGGAATTCTCAGCGCTTACTTGATCGAGATAGACGGTCAGAAAATAAAACGATTACAGCGAGTTGAAGGATGATCGCTCCGTCCTGCATCGCTAACCCATCCTTTACACTACGACTCAAACGACTGACCTTAGAATTGTCCGACCACCAACTTCTGCACGTCAACTTGGAAAGATAATGTTAGCATCGCCGGAAAAACAGTACGCTTTCTCAAGTGCGCTGAACAGAACCATTAAAGGACTGAATACTTCTGCCTTCGCAAGTCGCTCACCAATCGTTTCATTCGCATCTGATTCGCCATACTTCGACCCAACTGATTAGGGCTTGAGTTCAATTCTCCGCTAAGGATGTTAATGTAGCCTAACCCGATGTCCTTGTTGCCAAATTGTTCGATCAGACTACTCACGGAATTCGAAGGGGGTTCCTCGCTTAGCAGAAGCAACCACGACCATTTGATGTTCTTTTGGTCACGTTGTGTTTCAATGATCCTCAGAAGCCTCATCACCTGTTCTTTTCCGTGAGTTCCGTTTGCCCATTGCGCATACATGCAGACGTTGTAGTTGGGCATTAGTGTGTACGAGAAAAAGCGCGAAAGCAGGAAACCTTTTGGACGAGTTCCGCCGCGGGCAACTAAAGGGAAAACCTCTCCTGAGATCTGATGATCTCTGAACGTCTCGCCTAGATCGGCGACCCACCGAGTTCTACCGTGTTGTATCTCTCTTTCCAAGGCATTAATGAAC
>DATIYC010000156.1:0-15156 GCA_035517955.1 Candidatus Acidiferrales bacterium
ATAGATACTGCAGGCAGAATGCAGACTAACAAGAACCTCCTTGAGGAAATGAAGAAGATCGCTCGTGTTGCCAAGCCTGATCTTACGATTCTTGTTGTAGATGCTTTGACTGGTAACGACGCGGTTGAGCAGGGACGCTCGTTTTCAGAAGCAGTCAATATAGATGGGGTGATTCTAACTAAGCTGGATGCGGACGCTAAAGGGGGAAGCTCAATCTCCATGGCGACGATTATGGGCAAACCAATATTCTTCGCCGCCGTAGGTCAAGAGTACGACGATCTTATTCCATTCGATCCCGAACAGATGGTCCAGAAGATAGTTGCTTAGGCGAGGATGATGGCCGCCCTCATCGTCGCATCTAGGAAGGATACGGCGGCCCAGAACATCGCTCGACACATCTTAACCACCAAAAAACTTCAAGCACTTGACTCAGGTGGAGCGTTATTTCGGGACGGAGAGGTTTACCTCAAGCAGGTCGAGACGGACGGCATCTACACCGACAAACTCGACGTCGACTTCGTACCCGACGCGGCCATATTCGTATCGAGGCACCGAAGTGAGAGCAACGAACCAGCCTTAACGGTACATTGGACGGGCAACGTCACAGGTCGAGCGGATTTTGGCGGCAAACCCAAAAGCCTCTCACCCACAGATCCCCCACGATTACGCTCGGCGTTACTTGCTTTGGATCACGCTCGCGAGATTCGGAACCTGAACTATGCAGTAACTCTCGAAGCTACACATCACGGTCCAACCGAACTCGGCGTACCAACACTTTTCGTAGAGCTGGGAAGTACAGAGAAAGAATGGAACGACAGAGATGCTGCTGCAGCAGCTGCGGAGGCAGCATGGGAGGCAGCGACGAAACCCGTTACGGGAAAACTAGCAGTTGGGTTTGGCGGAGGGCATTATTGTAACAAGCAAGGAAACGCCATCAGAAACGGCGGATACGCCATCAGCCACATATTCTCCAAGTACTTTTTCGAAGAATATGACGCTGAAGTAGTGAGAATGGCATACAACCGCACGAAAGGAACCTGCAGAACTGCCATCATTGATTGGAAAGGTATCCGTGGATCGGAAAGAGGTAAACTTCTAGAAACGCTGAAAGAAATGAGAACAGAAATTATTCGAGTTTAAGTTCAAAGGTTAAAATAGTGGGATTTTCAATTCCGACCAATCCAACCACAACCATCACAACCAGAGGAAGCATCGTTGAATCTTCAAGAATTTGTTGACGCAACCAAGCGTCTACTTCACGTTACCACGAAACCATCTAGGGACGAAGTGTCACTTATGGTGAAGATCAGTTTTCTTGGTGTAGTAATCGTCGGCTCGCTGGGTTTCGTCATCCGCGTTCTCTTCCTATTCTTCAACCTATTACCACAAACGCAAACGGGAACGGCCGGAGCTACTCCGTAAATGAGCACCGAGCGTAAGATGCTCATCTATGCTGTACGCACGACGAGCGGACAAGAAAGAACCGTTGTTGACCTCATCGCATCGAGGATAGGGCTAAAGAAACTCCCAATCGCCAGCGTTCTCGCCCCTGACGTAGTTAAGGGATATATTTTCGTCGAATCGGCAGGGCCACATTACGTTGACGATCTCATCGCTGGAGTTAGACACGCTAGGGCAAGGACGAAAGGTGTCATATCGCCCGAAGCCCTCGACCGGTTCATAGTTACAAAACCAGTCATCGAAGACCTCCGGAAAGGAGATTCGGTGGAGGTTGTGAGTGGGCCATTTAGAGGCTTAAAGGCGCGCATCACGAACGTAGACAAGTTGAAGGAGGAAGTGACGATAGAACTCTTAGAGGAAGGCTTCGCCACTCTCCCTATAACAGTACACGCAGATTACGTGAAGTTGACTAGTAGAGGAAGTGAAGAAGTTGGGCGACAAGAAGCAAGTTGAAGCCTTACTGAACGGCGGCGAGGCTAATGCAGGACCACCACTAGGGCCAGCCCTGGGGCCGCTGGGAGTAAATGTTCTACAAATTGTTAACCGAATCAATGAACTCACGAAAGCCTATGCCGGCATGAAAGTGCCTGTTCGGGTGGTTGTGGACGTAGAAACCAAAGAATTTGAAGTTGATATTGGCACACCCACAACATCAGCACTCCTAGTCAAAGAACTGGGAATTCAGAAAGGATCTGGTAACCCCAAGGCTGAGAAAGTGGGAAACTTGACCATGGACCAAGTAGCCAAGATAGCGGCGATGAAGATGCCTAGCAGCTACGCGAAATTCTCCAAGACAGCCGCCAAGGAAGTCATGGGCACATGTGTAAGCTTAGGCATCACGATCGAGGGTAAAGACCCACGTGAGGCCCAGAAGGAACTGGACCAAGGCAAATGGGATCAGGTATTTCAGAAAGCAGCCAGCTAGCCGCATTCGCTCTTAGACTCCTAATGTACGGCTAACCTGCATCAACTCAGCACCGCGGGTTAGCGGCCCCACTACAGCGCCTTTAGAATTCGCGATAATACCAGATTTCACGAACGATACGCCACCATTAGTGGAGCTTAGGTCTGTCTCAACATGCAACGCTGACTTAGCAACTTCTCGCTCCTCATCCAACGTGTTAGGGCTGAGCATTACACCTTTGTTCGTCGCCACCGCGAGGGCTCCGACAAAAGGCAAGTTTCCCAACTTCCCGAAGATTGGCTTAACCTTCAATTCGTCATCGATTGCCGTTATGAGTTCTTCAGAAGATTCGGGATGGATGAGTGCGCCCGAATCATTGGCTAGAACGACGTTTCCGAGCGCGGTCCATTTTGAGCCGACCGTTACAACCTTGGCATGCTCGCTGACCTTGCTCAATTCGTAGTCTCTAATTGTGTGTGGAACGAGAACTGCGTTAGAATTCCCTGTTACGAGAGCTCCGATTAATGTGGACCCTCCAATGGTTGTGCTGCAGACTTCAACGCCTAGGGTCTCGGCGAGTTGACTCATTTTGCGTTTAGTGAGCCCCGGGGGGACGATTGCAATCGTCTCGTTAGCGAAGCAATAGACACCAATGTTTGGGCTGCCGAACACGTCGGCGAGAATTATGGACATTATCGGCCTACCACTACGCCCGTCGGAAGCAATGAGCTGCCTTAAGCGGCTTTCGACGGGTAAATGATTACTTTGCCTTCCTTGTCCTTAACGGCTCGTACGCTAATCTTTCGTGGTGGCTTATTGATGCCTCGTGCCCAGATGGCTGAGTTGATCTCGTTGCTTAGCGCAACATCATCAGCCTTCATGTGACGAGCCACGTACGCCTTGACATCCCTCGCCGCTCTAGGTGCCCGTTTGCCGCGCGGAGTAACGACCCATACGTGGTGGAGCGGAATCGTGTAAGTTTTTTCCTCGACAACTTCAATCTCCTCTTCCCCTTCCGCCGCTTCCTCAGCCTCTACCGCCGGAACCTCTTCTTTCGGAGCTTTCTCTTCAACGGGTTCAGCAAGGGGCTCAGTAACAGTTTCCTCCGTGACTGGTGCATCCGAGGGAGACTCTTCGACTTCCTCTTCCGCCTCTACAACGTTCTCTTCTGCTTTTGCTTCAGCATCACTCAATCTTCTTCACTCCCTTAGGCTTTCAGTTTGGTTCTACGCCAATGTCTCTTCTTAGGGTGAGTTCGCGTGTGGCCATCAGTCTTAGCCATTACCCATGTTGGAACTGGTTTCCGGGTCTTTAAGGCTGCCGCGAGCCTATGCTTCTTTCCTGACGGCTTATTCTTCGCCATTCCTCAAGCTCTCCGAATCCGAATTTCTTTTCGAGATGATTGTAATCGCGCTAATGCTTCCTTCAATTGATCGTCAGTGATGGGTAGTTTGACTCTGCCCGACTGCGCTAATTGTATAAGTTGCACTTCGACCTGATCGGCGAACTCGGGTTTCACCATTCGGATGTTTGTCAATCTTTGTCTTGCCTCCGGAGTCATAATCAGTTTTAGTGCAGCTTGCTTCTGCGCCTCGTATTGTCTGCGTGCTTCAACCTGTCTTTGTTCCTCCATCGCTGAGCGTTGTAGGTCGGAGTATCTCCTTCGCCTTATCTCATTGAGTTCTTCGTCTGAGTACTCCTCATCCTCACTCATCGTTACTGGCCTTCCGCCTTCTTGGCACCCTTGAGAATGTCGGCGGCCATACGATTGAGAAGGCTAATTCCCTCGGCAGTAAGTTTCCTACCCTGTTTCGCCTCGATCGCGATGAACCCCGCTTTTTGAAGCTGCTGCAACGGCTCTCTAATCGCCGAGCCACCAGCCGCGCGGGAATGTTCAATATGAGTTCCCTTTCGCAACCTGCCCCCATACTCAACTCTCAGCCGTGCAATCCCTACAGGACCGTGAATGTACAGCTTGCGCAATAGGGAAGCGCAACGCCCGTACCACCAGTCTGGGTTTTGAGGGGGTCTGTCTCGATGGGATCCAGTCTTTGCGGTGAGAGCCCATGCTGGAGGAGCAACATCCCCGACATTTTCCTTCAGAAATTTTGACAGTCGGTCGATTAACGCGTCTGAAGAAACGTCGAGTGCTGTCGGCATGGAATTCCAATCCGGTTTTTCGGAGTCACGTTACAACCGGAGAGCGCCATATAAGTTTAGTTTAGTTGATGAATCCGGACTCGTAAGGCATATTCACTGTTTGCTTTGGGCAGGAGTAACTTCTCGCCGTTTGTAGACTGTGAAGGTATGGCCCATAATCTCTACTAAGTCTGAACGGGTTGCCGCGGCAATCTTTTGCGCGATACCTGACGCCTCCACCTCGGCCAGAGCAGATTTGTGAATTTTCACTTTCACCAGTTCTCTGGATTTCAGTTGGTTTGCAACCTGCTTCACCAATTCTTCTGAGGCACCGTCCTTTCCAACCCAGACCGTAGGATCCGTTTCTCGCGATCTGGCTTGGAGTCTCCTCAACTTTCTTTTTTCGAAAGCCGTTCCCTCACTGTCGGGTATCTTTTCTTTTGCCCACACTCTAGGCAGGTAATTAACACCGTTGTCCCGGCGTCCCTCCGAGTTCTCACACGGCAATTTGCTCCTGGGACAAGAAGGCTACCGCATCCCTTGCACAAGAAGAGTTTTTGCTCCCTCGTTAATCGAACGCCAGACTTCATCCCGATCTTACGAGCCAACTCTACGTATCGTTTGGAGAGAGTACGATCTAGCGGGAAGGCCACTCTCGCCTGAGCGAGAAGGATATCAATCCTTTCACGCGCGATGTCCCTCACGCTACCACTCTTTCTCCACGCCAACCATCAAACCAACTCATTACATCCACATTGGTCTTGTAACCTTTTTGTGGGCTAATGAAAGATGCATTATCGTGAGCCCCTTGGTACTCACCATCGTCATAGTCGAATCAGCACTCCAGCTTGTTCCAAAAGAAATCCAATCATACACCCAAATCAAACAATACGCGAAACGAAGGCAGAAGAATCCTGACGAAGTTCTGCTGGATCGAGCATTCCATCATTCGGCCATGCAAAAGCTAGCTCGAAAGCTCGGCTCTGGCCAAGTTGCGAGGATGGGGAGACCTGACATCGTGCACGGCACACTACTCCAAATTCTCGAAACCCCTCTCAACTGGGAACAACAGCTACGTGTCCTCATTCATACGCAGGACGAGCAAGTGATCACCATCAACCCGAAGATACGTCTGCCTAAGAACTATGTTCGATTCGTAGGCCTAATGGAGCAACTCCTTGTCCAGAAACGAGTCCCAGAGAGTGGTGACGCGCTTATGCGAGTGGAAAGACGTGATTTGAAACAGATTTTGAAGGAGCTTGGATCGGATTACAGGTTAGGGTTCAGCATTCTCGGAAAACCCGGACTCATGCGCAACGTTACAAAGAAAGCGACTGCTTTTGAAAACCCGTCCGCGTTCATCGGCGGGTTTCCTAGGGGACATTTCACCGAGAATACACGACGATTCTTGGATGGAATTTACTGCGTCGACCGCGTACCTTTAGATGCGTGGGTGGTCGCAGGGCGTTTTGTTTATGACTTCGAATGGGCCATAGGCGTCGCGCAAAGGCGCATAGATGCATCGAGCAAGCAGAATGGTCAATCATGAGCGAAGATTCAGAGTTAGAGCGACTAAAGCGTCAACGCCTCGTGGCTATGCAGAAGAAGATCGGCGCGAAACAGCAAACGAAAGAAGCTGGCGGAAAACTTGATCCCGCTAAGGTTCTACAGAAAGTCTTTGTTGGGCGCGCATGGGAGGTTTACTATGCAGCGAAGCAACAGTACCCAGCAGTCGCAGAGCAGATCTTCTATGAGCTAGCCCTCCTAGTTCAAACGGGCCAACTGAAGGGCCAAATAACTGGCGAACAACTCTATGGACTGTTGCGACAAATTGGGTTAGATGTTCGACTCGACACGAAGATTCAAGTGCTTGAGCACGGCGAGCTGAAGTCACTGTCAGATAAGTTCCGGGGCTAGGGCAGCGTATTCGTTGGAAGCCGGTCAGTTTCATGCGGCTTTCCATCACCCGGGTCAACAAACAACTTCGAACATTTCTCACAACGCCAGACTTCAAAATCCTTAACGTGCCCCGGAGCGGCACTCTCCAATCGCACATCCATCAAGTACCGGCCAACGAAATCCATCGGCAACTCACAATAAGGACACTTCAAAGACCCATCACATTCTGAACTTTCTTGACTAGCGTGGAATCCCGACTCGAAACGTTCACCGAATTCCACTTCATCTTATATAATATGAATCAAACTGCTCCCATCAAGAAACTTGGAAGCGGACTTAGTGGCATCGTCTAAAACGGAAAAACTCAGAACTGCAGTTACTTGGCCCGCGGTTGTGTGGATCGCGGTTGTGGTTCTCTTCAGAATCGCAGCGCTCGCCTATCCTCCTGCAGGAAACGACTTCCTAAACCACATCTACCCAATTAGCACGACACTGGGGCTTTTGCTGGCGATTTGGGCAGGCGCTGGAGTGAAGATGGCTAAGGGAAACCACCTAGAAGCTATACTGGCGGGGATAATTGTAGGTCTGGCCTTTGGCGTTCCCGGCGTCATCATCTTCGGCTTAACGTTTGTTGCTCCAGCGATTAATGTTGCAATCTTCTCGCTTGCAGCGACTTGGGTGGGTTGGGGCTTGAAAACCTGAGCATCTGCGTAGAAGCAAACCCGCGGCCTTTTTCTCACCTAGTCATACATACTCCGGGGTAATCGTCACGTGAAGATCTTGGAGCACTAATTCTAATGTAACCGCTGCCGACATGCGAGCAGGTAGGTTTGGATTGAACAGAGCTTTCAGAGGCGCCTTGAACCTCTTGCAGACTTGTGCTCGTGCAAAACCCGGGGACAGAGTTCTTGTCGTTACAGACTCCGAAACGGATTCGGCTATTGCGGGAACAATTATGGAAGCAGCCGATTCGCTTGACATAGAAGCCCTGACGATTTCAATGAAAGCGAGGAGCTTGCCGGGTGAAGAGCCTCCCGAACCCGTCAGAGCCGCCATGGTAGCCTCCGACATTGTCATCTGCCCAACGAGTAGAACCATGTACCATACGGACGCTAGAACATCTGCCTGTAGAAGGGGGGCGAAGTTTCTTTCGATGGCTTGCGCGACCATGGCTGTTCTTGGGTCGGAAGCGATGTTTGCGAACTTCGAGAAGCAAGAACCCGTCCTAAGAAAAATTGTTCGGCGCATGACCCTCGCTAAAAAAATCCACCTAACAAACCCTGCAGGAACCAACTTGGAATTCAGCGTCAAAGGAAGAGTTGCACATGGAGTTCCCGGATTCTGCAAACATCCGGGCGACGCTACGGGAGTTCCAGACATCGAAGCCTACATTGCACCAGTAGAAAACTCCGTGAACGGTGTTCTCGTCGTTGACGCTAGCACATCTGTAACTGGCGTCGCAGACGCACCGATAATAGTTGATATTCACCGCGGAATGGCGGTTAAGATTAAAGGTGGACGCAAAGCATCCAACCTCAAGGAAATACTGAAACAATCAGGCACACGAACTGCATTTCAGGTTGGCGAATTCGGTATGGGTTTGAACCCCAAGGCAAGCATCCGAGGGTCAATAATTGAGGATGAGGGAGTCTTCGGAACGGCCCACATAGCACTGGGCGATAACACCAGGCTTGGGGGAAAGAACAAAGCACCTACCCATGTAGACCTCGTAATCAGGCGTGCAGAGGTTGAATTGGATGGGCGAATTCTTCTAAAAGAAGAACACCTTAGCCCCTAAATCAGAAACGTGTGATATGCGTCTGCACAATTTGAGCGCGAGTACGAACAAATCGTCTAGAGAACCTCTACAGTAGATCTCACATATCATAGCTCCGTGTTCGCGTCATGGTGTAATCCACTTCGAACGATAGCCATATAGTGCGCTATCTAGACTAGAGGGAATGATGCTGCTTGAAACGAGAGTTTGCACTTCTATTGAGTCTATTACTCTCCATTCTGCTATTGGTTACGATGAACTCTGCGGTGCAGGCGGCGCGTTGTAGCATTAGCAAGGTATCCTACATGTACCCTCATACGGCGGCTCCAGGTCAGCAGATTGATGTTACGACTGGAGTTGTTGGATCCTGTGCGTCGGATGGTGAAGATTACTACGCCGTTAGAGTGGATTTGATCGATGGCAATTCCAACCTAATAATATCCTCAAGTGACACTCCAATCGGGTACAATGCCTCAGCATTCAACGTAACGGCCCACAACGCCGCAACGGCGCCCTCCAGTAACGCAACCTGGCCAGTTGACATTCATGTGTACGTAGTTCGAGCGGGTGGAACTAATGGAATGTACTTGTTGGATTACCAGAATTCTACGAGTATTACGATACAAGTCGGCGCCACACCCGTGCCAGAATTCGGCCTCAACCCAGGGATTACAGCTTTGGCGGCGCTAAGCGCAGCCGTTTTGCTTCTGAAGAAGAAGCTCACCAGGAAAACGAATTGATACCTAAACCGTTTTAGGACAACGCCAAGTATTGTCCTTGAGTGCGGTTCTTGAAAACGAGTTACGCCTTTGTCTTCGTGTGCGTGTGCGCTCTTCTTGCGCTGCCAACAGTTCTCAGCGAAAACTATGCGGCTTTCGGGAGCAGGGTAAACCAAGCTCAAACAGTCACTGTAGGAAGCACAACAACCACGTCACTACTAGCTCAACGCCAACAAGTAGTCAACCGAGGATTCACAATCGTGTCCACCGTTGGAACAAGCCTCCAATGCCAGTTCTACAACGTCACATTCACAGCCAACCAGGGACAGAATATTTACGGCAACTTCACGTCCACCGTTCCCTTGAGCTTCTATCTTGTCCCCGACCAAACATACCAGAACTGGTTGAAATCAAATAACTGCGGCAGCGCTGACAACGCCATCTCAACCCAGACGAACACGCAATCCTACGCTTTCAACGCTACCTTCACTTACTCGGGCCCATGGGACTTAGTCCTCGTAAACTCATCCACAAAGGATGCGGACGGGTTCTTGACAGCTTACCTATCCTCCACTGGCTACACAATCGCCCTACCAATACTGAGCACCACAATGGGAAGCCTTACTGGTGTTACAGTCGCGAGCACGAACCCTAGTATTCCCGGGTTCCAGCCAGAATCCATTGTCCTAGGTGTGTTGCTTGGGTTGGCGGTTTTGATGGCTCTACGGCATGGAAGACGAAAGCAGTAGGGAAATGTCAACCATCGTCCAGAAACGAACCCAACCCATTCACACGCCTTTCTTCATTTAACTCCGAGTTTCTATTCCCACAAAGTGGAGTTTTGCTCCAAGGGTTGAAACCCGAGGGAACGGGAAGATAATGCGAGGACAATTCTTGAACAGGCTTGTATTCAATAGAACGGGTGAAAGGGATTCCTCGGATGATGATTTTACAGACCAGTGCCAACACAGTGATGTCCACGAGATAGGATGCGACTTCGATAAGGACGGTATTTTCCTCAGACTGGTTCGATGCCAGAAATGTGGCCTCTTGATGCGCCAATACCTGTCAATGCCACGATGATAAGAACAGCCGACTCATCCATCCGGGTTTTTCTCCGCGAGGATTATCCCCAGTACGAGATACACTCGCGTCAAGATTGCTTTCCCTAGCCAGCAATTATTCGAAAACGTTTACTCTAACGACGACAGTCGACTCATCACGAGGACCCGTGACTTTCTCTAGCAGCATCCTCGACTCAGTTGGCAATACACCGCTCATACAACTTCGCAAAGTTGTACCGCCAGGTTGCGCGCGTAGTCGCGAAGATTGAGTGGGCCAACCCTACGGGCAGTATGAAGGATAAAATGGCGAAAGCGGTCATTGTACATGCCGAAGCAGACGGCTGCATAAGACCGGGAGATACGGTGGTTGAGTATACTTCGGGCACGACGGAAATATCCCTTGCTTTAGCCTGTACTGCGAAGGGCTACAGGTTCCACGCCGTGACCTCCGACGCGTTCAGTGACGAGAAGCGACTCACTATGAAAGCATTCGGGGCCAAGATCACAGACGTACCCAGCGTTAACAAGCAAATCACAGAGAAGCTCATCAAAGAAATGATTGAAGTCACCTACCAGATCAGCAAACAACCCGGCTACTGGCGGTCTGATCAACTCAGTAACCGCGACGCAATACTAGGTTACTATCCATTGGGCGAAGAAATCTGGAACCAACTCAGTGGACAGGTTGACGCCTTCATTCATGTCGTTGGAACGGCACATTCGATTCACGGCGCAACGCGGGCACTTCGGAAACATAAATCCAACATTCACGTGACCGCCGTCGAGCCAACAGAGTCCGCAGTTCTTTCCGGAAAACCAACCGGCGCCCACCAAATCGAGGGAATCGGAATCGGCTTCATTCCACCACTTTGGGAACCAAAAGAAGTGGATGAGATTCTGACAGTATCAACTGAGGAGGCAAAGGAGATGGCGCGACGCTTGACTCGTGAGGAAGGCATATTCGCTGGCACTTCATCTGGGGCGAATGTTGTGGCCGCGATTCAGGTTGCAAAAAGGCTTGGTCCAAAAGCAACGGTAGCAACAATCATGGTAGACTCTGGACTCAGATACTTGAGTACCGACCTATACCGAGGCAACGAAACTCTTCATTAACGTGGGACGAGAGTGCGCTGGCTACTTGCGTGTGAGTTGCGGAACTATCCGCTCAGCCGCCAACTCCGCAGCCTTCTTGTTATCAGGCCCGTGAATGTAGAGAATTGGCGTTTTCAGTCCTGTGCTAGTGAAACGTAGGAGTTTCTCTACACATTGGGTTGGAGTGCCTGCAACAGCGAATTTTTCGACCATCTCGTCCGTAACAGCGTTAACTGCGCCAGCTATATCGCCGTTCAGATATCTTTCTTTCACAAGGGCGATTTCTTGTGGCTGGATTCCGGCAAGGTTTGATACGAAAGCCGGCGTTTGGGGAATCGTGTAGGTGGCGAGTATCTTCTTTGCGGATTGTATCGCCTGGTTTTCGTCCTCCGATATGCATGTTTCGAAGAACGCGAGGAAACCCAATTTGCCTGAATCACGATTATTCTTCTTCGCGCTCTTGGTCACTCGTTCGATGGCGTAGCGGACATAATCAACAGAAAACGCGCCCCTTCGTGTCATGACCAATCCGTCGGCAACTGCACCGCAAAGATCAAGCATCTGCGGACCGATGCCACCTAAGTAAACGGGAACATGGGGCATGCCCAATCGTTTCTGGGGCGTTTTGAGTAAGAATACTTCGCCGTTGTACGAGAATCGGGATGTTTCACTTGAAAGAAGTCCTCTGATTATGTGAAATGTATCTCTCATAGCGGCTACGGGTCTTATTTCTAGGCCGTAGTTTGTTATTGCGGATGAGGCAATTCCTATTCCCATTATGAAACGTCCACCGGATATTTCATTCAGGGTTGCGGCCTCTATGGCGAGAATTTGCGGGTGTCGTCTGATTGGGCTCGTAACGCCCACGCCAACTTTGATTCGCCTCGTCGAGCTGAGCGCAGTAGCCGCTAGCGATAGGGAGCTCCTCTCAACTCCCTCTTGAATCCACAGGCTAGAGAAGCTTAACCTGTCAGCGAGTCGAACCAAATCGAGGAAAGCTTGCGAATCCGTGTAATCGTCAAACCCTACCCCAACTGACTCAAAACACGACAATATAGTCTCCTAGTCGCTCTCTGTTCAGCGGATGGTTAAGGCTGTCGAATTGTTCTGATCGTTACAATAAGCAAAAGAAGCGCGCACCATAACAAAACTCTTTGATGCAGGATTCAAGTTCCAACTTTCGTCCTGGATTTAGAATATGGACATCACAAACATCTCAAAAAGATAACGCAACCACTCCTCGTCCGATGAAAGGAAAACGAAAAACATCCACAAGAGGCTGCAAGCCCTCAACCCCAGCCAAAGCAGACAACTGTAGTTACTACACCTCCAAAGCGCTCGCTCAGAAACCTTGCATATTTTCTCATATTTACTCAGGCCCGGAAACTCGGTTTTCGCATATTTCGAATATTTCCCCGCATAACTCCCCCGGAAGCCTTGAGTTTGTGGGCCAGAGGTATGGTGCGCGGCAGTGTGTGTAATTTTTGGTGCGGTCGCCGGGATTTGAACCCGGGCGTCTTCTCGCCCCTTTTGTACAGGGCGATCAGAAGCGTGGCAGGCCTTCGTCGGCAGATATACTCTGCCGTTCCCGTCCTAGACCAGGCTAGACTACGACCGCAACCGTAGCTGGCAAACGAACACGGTGGCGTATAAAACCATAAGCCCAACTCGCAAAACTGCAGACAATTAGAGCACTTGAAGAAGCGATGTTCAAAACAGTCTCCTTACCGCAGAGCAATATTCAATCCTCACTGTGAAAGGGCATCGTCCTTGCCAGCTGTTTTCCAAACATTATCGCACTTTCCATTGGCGATGAATCCGACAGACGAGATAGACGCATCCATCATCATGGTCGACACAGTTTGCGAACAACCTCTCCGTTTGGAGACAAGTGACGTAATATTTCTGGAAGAAGGATCAGACTAGCGTTAGTCTCTTATGCCATACCCATCTTCGCTAACTTCTGGAAATCATTCATGCTCTGAATTAGGTCGGTCTGGCTGACTATTCCAATTATGCGGTCATGTTCGGTAACTACAAGTCTTTTGACTTGCTTCTCAACCATTCTGCGTGCCGCGTCGATTAGTGGTGCGCCGGCGTCTATTGTCACTAGAGGTGCAATCATAATCTCTCCGACAGTGGTTTTCGAGGGATCAGTCCCGGTGGCCACTATCTTTTCTACCATATCACGCTCGGTAACCATGCCGAATGGAAGGCCATCTCTGTTAGCAACTAAAGACCCAATACCTTTGTCCACCATCAGTCTAGCAGCTTCCCTCGCCTTGGCCCTGGAATCTATGGATATGATCGTTCGCATAATCTGGCGAACTGTAATTTCCGAACTCAAATCTGACCCTGCACGGTAACTTAGTCGAATTCAATAAAAGGCTTATCGGGTCTTTCACTAATCGCGAAGGAAAAACAGACGCCCTGAATCGGATTCATGAAGTAATCTAAGAGTTAGGGCCGATCTTCGTCTGCGGACAGTTTTACTAAGTTGAGTTGAACATCTCACTGTTACTCGTCTTAGAAGAGTTTCTTTTTGTCCAGCATCAATTCCGTGTCTATGTACTTCCTACCATACATCTTCTTGATAACGAGAAACCGACGAGATACATCAGGCAACAACTTTTCATAGATTTCAATAACTCCGTCAAAGAGGTCGATGACAGTTTGATTTTCCTGCGAAGGCGAGACCAAGGGATTCAGCCCTGCTAGTACAGTGAACCCTTCAGCCTGCCGGGTCGCCAAGAAATCACTCAACCACTTGCGAGAAGCAAGAGCTCTGTGTTCCAGTAAAATATCCGAGACTAGATCAAGTATCAACAATTTGGGTTGGTTAAGTGTTTGGATGGAACGCACGGCTTTGTCGAATGATGAGTTCAGATCGCCGAGGTCTTCGACACCTGCTATCTTCAATGCGTTAGGGCTAGGAGGGGTGATTTTGTCAGCCTGTGAGCTAAGGACGTAGAAGCCCCTGGTATACCTCGTCGCCAGGTATTGGCATCTTCCCAAATGACTCGATAGAAACAAGACCGAGTAACCTGAGGATAGGGCTGAACCGATTATTTTTCCGAAAATCAGGTCGCCTTCATCACATGGTGGCGATACGATTATGATCGCATATCCAACTGGAAGACCACCGCTCAACAAGAAGTCTAATTCAGCGTAGCCCGTTGGAAGAATGGTCTGAGCAGGGACAGCGATTTTTGATTCTCCGACCTGCGTCACTGGTTCCAGAGGTTTGATGGAGACTGGTGGGTTGATGGACATTGTAGGATTTGGGGAACGCTTCTTTTGTCGTGTGAAGATCGCGACTGAGGCTATTAGCAGTAGAGCGACGAGAACCAGTACTACCTGGATGTTCGTTGCGAAAGCGGATCCCGAATTATTTGATGTGCTGCTTTGAGTCTGGATAAGTCCGCTGCTGAGCGTCGTAGCGTTCGTTATTGTAGTTTCAGTTGGCGTGCCAACTTGAATCTGAATAAGTTCCTTTGCACTATCCTCCACGTAAACATCAGCGAAAACCCAAGCCCTCACCTCCAACTTCCAAATACCAACTGTAGAAGGAGCGGTCAGCGAGTTTGAAATGGCAACGTCATAGACTTTAGTGTATGGTGCTGATGTCAGTTGAATTGGGCCGATGAAGTATGTATTTGTTGAGAGGGTACCGTTCGTATTTGCTTGGTCAACATCAACTCTTGCGATGACATTGTCGACAGTTGAAATACAGGTCAAAAGCAGATGAGAAGTAACGTTAATTCTTTGACTTGGAAGCGCGCTCTGAGCATAATTGATTCCGATAATTTGCAGATGACAGACCACTGGAATAGGACTCTGTGCAGCGACCTGGACGGTTGGCGTCAACGCCAGTAGGACGGACAGCAAAAGCAATAGACGCGGCGCTGAGAGCTCTCCCATTCGAACACGCCAAGGCTAACGAGGATGGTAGAGACTCGGCATATCTGCCTTTTTGGATATTATTATCCACGAAAGAGTAGTTGGAGTCACAATTGTTTCAAATAGATGGTTACTGGTGCCGAGGGCGGGATTTGAATCCGCGATTGGGCCTACGCGTAGTGAGTAGGCGTAGTCAACCCG
>DATIYC010000157.1:0-7493 GCA_035517955.1 Candidatus Acidiferrales bacterium
GACATGCGCCATCCCGTAGCCATACGGTGCTGAGGGTTTCTAATTGCTATCCAAATCAAGTGTCGCCACTCTAGTTCCGATTAAAAAAATATACACCGGGCGCGCTGAAATTCTACACTGAGACTCTTGGGGAGTGGGTCAACATGCGGGCGTTGAAAGGAAAGATCAAAAACATAGTTTAAGTGTCACGCTAAAGATTCTAGCTTGAGTCTTTCTCTCCAGTCGCTGTAGAACTCGAAAGACGCTGTTTCTTGTTACAAGAATTCAGCTGGCGGTTGTTCGATCATCACTCAAAGTTTGATGCGTTGAGCGATTTCAGGCTCAGTCCGATTTCCGAAACAGGCCCATAGCTGAGTAAAACTGTCAGACATTTGGCCAGATTGTTCACGGGAAAAATCAACAAAGGCGAGTTTACTCATATCCAAGGATCTCTTGCGTCGAATATACCAGGGAAAGCATATGAATTGAACGTGCACCTCGTAGCGAAACGTGTGACAAAGTATCTCGATGTAGCCTGTCAACTTAGCCAGAAGATTACAGTTCGTTCGGAAACCTCATGCCGAATCGAGACCTTCGCCATGGCAAAAGCTTCGCCAAAGTAGTTGACCAAGAAAAGCGACCATTTCGAACCAAACCCGTGAACCAGCGTCCAATGGTTACCAAAATTATCCTCCTTCTCATTGAACTCAAATAAGTGAGCGTGCTTAGATAGCGCTACCATAAGTTCGCGAATGTTTTGAAGAGTAACAGGGCCCCGCATTGCGCCCACATATGCCGGTATAGCGCTCCGGCCGGCTCGCTGGGCTGCATTCATGAGAGCATCATCTTCTGTTGCACTCAATACTTCCATGAACGTTTGCCGACTCAAGGTCAGTGCGCCCATCTGTTCAGCAAAGCGGCCGTATTCTGCGTAGGCTACTAGAAATTGATTGAGCAAAGCGCTCGGGCTGGTTCGTTGGCGCTTTGACTCGCTCTCCAAGACTTCCAGCGCAGCCTCGTCGATTCTGAATGACCTCGGTTTTGCTCGAGGAGAGCGTCCCAATTTTGGTCAATTCCTGGTGGCGGGCTCTCTGTGCAGCGAGGTGTGGTTGCGCACAGGTATTTAATTATGCCCTATGGCATGGGTGACGTGCTACATCTATCACCCTCTTCGATTCGAATCCCCGATTCAAAGTATTCCAAGCGCTGTCACAAGCGTAAACATGCTAAAGAGGAAAAGCAAGACGTGAAGGTCAACAGCCTTGTACGCCTCAGCCACAGTTACGAAACCAGACGCCACCATCGCCGTCGCACCAACGAGGAGAATTAACCAAATCGGCACCTTCCAACCCCGCACGTTCCGAAAGGCTAACACGCCATATGTCAGAATGAAAATAACAAGTGCAATAAGGAACTTGAAGGTAATGACTGGCAAATTCTCGACCCAAGTCGAGTCAATGAATGGTTGACTTAATCATTGCTTACGATAGCGTGAACAAAATTATTGACTTGAAGTGTAAGCAGCTAAGAGAAACTAGAGAGACAATTACGGTTTGCCAAGCGCGTCGGAATGCAGAGACCATGTATTTCGTAAACTCATTCAGTTCACGACATGGTTCAAGGAAGTTTTGCTCAGTGGGCAGTGACGCGATTGAGAGCGAGCCTGGAAATCAAGTCCATCAATGGTTCCACCTCTGACTTAGACATCCCATTCGTTTGTGGAGGAGCCAACTTTCGAAGCTCGAACCAGTATTAGTTCCTAACAAATTCGCTTCCCTGTTATCCAAACCTTACTCCGGTCAAGTATGAGATGCCGTTGCCGAGTAAGTAGAGAGCTACGGTAGCTCCTAGCATAATCCCGGTTACCTCTGCGAAATCCTTGCGAAACACTCCGCCCGCAATCACTGAACTGTAGAAGCTAGTGAAGGCAATCAGAGCTATTCCGGCAACTACTGAGGCCAGGAGCGCATTCAACATGACATCGGTTAGGAAGTATGGGGATGCAAGAATAACGGCGGTCACGAAGTAGGAGATACCTGTGTATGCAGCTGAAAGCCCAGCCGACCCCTTGAAACCAGTCTTGGCTTGCGCATAAGCGGCGGAAGCCATCGCTACCGAAGCTGCCGCACCCGCTATGATCCCAGCGAAACCAGCGAGCTCAGTTGAGTGATAGATTCCGAGAGAGCCGGCGTGAATACCAGAGATCTCTACGAGGGCGTCACCGAGGCCGAGGACTATGAAAGAAATGTACTTGATTTGCGGTTCGTCGAATTGCTCTACTAATTCCTGCTCATGCAGTTTCTCGTCCGCGATCACGCGTTCCAAAATAGGTTGGTCTTCAGAGGGAACAAAGTGCGCAATAGACTGATACCGCTGTATCGCGCCAGCCTCCCCTCTCTCAAGTAACTTCACCGTAAACGTTGCACCGAAGAAGTAGCGCAGAAAGACCATCAAAGCAACTTTGAACTTACTCACTTTAACGTCGCGGTCCGGAATGAACTTCTTCCAGAATTCGTAATGCCTGTGCTCCATCTCCGCGAGTCGCGCCAACGTCTTCCGAAGCCCGGGTTTGGTCCCCCTCCTTAACTCTGCGAGTTTTGAGTAAACAACATATTCTGTTAACTCATCCCTAGCGCTTTCATAAGCAACCTCTACTAACCCTTCGGAAGGCCCAGTTTTCGACATTTGCTTGCTCATTCCCACGCACCTACAAATCAAAATGATGGGAAGTCTTCTCATAAAAGACTATCAAGTGTCAGCTTGCTTCGTGGCAAATCTAAACAAGGTTTTTGGAAACTTGGGAGCTAGATGATGGCGTATTAAACCCTAACTCTAAGCGTAACCTTCATTCTTGACTCCGGTTGTCCATGGCATCTCCTCTTTCGTCATTGGGGTATCGGTGTCAAATGTTGGTTGTACGTGGTCCGAGACCTGACCGTTCCCTCTGGTAACTTCGACTTACTTCCCTTCAGCCCTCACGACCTTCGTAGGGTTTATCACCCGTGAGCATTCGCGCATTGAGCGCTTGGGATGCTATGATCTGGCAAGATCGAATCTATCTAGGCTCATTACCTTGTTCCACGCCGCCACGAAGTCGTGCACGAACTTCTCCGCGGAATCCTCACATGCATAGACTTCCGCCAAGGCTCGGAGTTGGGAGTTCGAGCCGAAGATCAAGTCGACGCGTGTGCCCGTCCACTTCAGTTTGCCCGTTGCGCAGTCACGGCCCTCGAACACATCTTTGTCTTCCGTGCTGGGATTCCAGGCCGTGCTCATGTCGAGCAGGTTCACGAAGAAGTCGTTCGTCAGTGTGCCGGGACGTCTGGTGAAGACGCCATGCGAAGATTGGCCGAAGTTGGTATTCAGGACTCGCATGCCGCCGATAAGAACAGTCATTTCGGGTGCCGTCAGGGTCAGCAATTGCGCCCTATCGACTAGTAATTCTTCGGCGGATACAGAGAATTTGGTCTTGAGGTAGTTTCGGAAGGCGTCTGCTTTCGGTTCGAGGACTGCGAAAGAGGCTGTATCGGTTTGCTGCTCCGTGGCGTCCATGCGGCCCGGGGTGAAGGGCACCGTCACCTCGTGACCAGCACTTTTCGCAGCCTGTTCAATTCCGGCGCAACCGGCGAGAACGATCAGGTCTGCTAAGGATACCTTCTTGCCGCTTGACTGCGAACTGTTGAACGCATTTTGGATATTCTCCAAGGTTCTGAGCACTTTCGCTAGCTGAGCGGGTTGGTTGACTTCCCAATCCTTCTGTGGCGCTAACCGAACTCGGGCACCGTTGGCACCACCGCGCTTGTCGGAGCCACGGAAGGTGGACGCTGATGCCCAGGCTGTGGAAACCAGTTCCGACACTGACAAGCCAGAAGCTAGGATCTTAGTCTTGAGGGAAGCGATATCCTGTGCATCAATCAGTTTGTGATTGACTGCGGGGATGGGATCTTGCCAGATGAGCTCTTCTGCTGGAACCTCCGGTCCGAGATAGCGCGTGCGAGGGCCCATGTCGCGATGCGTAAGCTTGAACCACGCCCGGGCGAACGCGTCTGCAAGCTGATCAGGATGTTCCATGAATCGGCGTGAGATTTTTTCGTAGATAGGGTCGAATCGCAAGGACAGGTCCGTGGTAAGCATGGATGGGGCGTGACGTTTTGTCGGGTTGTGCGCATCTGGCACACTATCGGCCCCAGCGTCACCCTTCGGCCTCCATTGGTGCGCACCCGCAGGGCTCTTCGTTAATTCCCATTCGTAATCGAACAGGTTATGAAGGAAGTTGTTGCTCCACTTCGTTGGTGTCTGGCTCCAGATGACTTCCAGGCCGCTCGTGATCGTATCGTCGCCTTTGCCCGTTCCAAATTTGCTTTTCCAACCGAGGCCTTGTTCCTCGATGGGAGCGGCCTCAGGCGCGGGACCTACGAGTGACGCATCGCCGGCACCATGGGTTTTGCCGAAGGTGTGGCCGCCCACAATCAGTGCGACGGTTTCCTCATCGTTCATCGCCATCCGCGCGAATGTCTCGCGAATATCCTTCGCGGCAGCTAGTGGGTCGGGATTACGGTTCGGCCCTTCAGGGTTCACGTAAATCAAGCCCATCTGCACAGCAGCTAGCGGGTTCTCAAGTTCCCGGTCACCCGAGTAGCGCCTGTCACCAAGCCACTCCCTCTCACTTCCCCAGTAGACGTCCTCTTGGGGCTCCCAGATGTCTTCGCGCCCTCCACCGAAACCGAACGTTTTGAAACCCATTGATTCCAAGGCGACGTTGCCCGCGAGGATCATCAGGTCGGCCCAGGAAATCTTCTGGCCATATTTCTGTTTGATCGGCCATAGCAGTCGGCGAGCTTTGTCGAGGTTGACGTTGTCGGGCCAGCTATTGACGGGGGCAAAGCGCTGATTGCCGCCCCCGGCGCCTCCGCGACCGTCGCCTATGCGGTAGGTGCCCGCGCTGTGCCATGCCATTCGGATGAGGAGTGGTCCGTAGTGTCCGAAGTCTGCCGGCCACCAGTCCTGCGACTTCGTCATCAGCTCACGCAGGTCATTCTTTACGGCCTTCAGATCAAGGGTCTTGAACTCCTTAGCGTAATTGAAACGGTCTCCCATCGGATTCGAATCGGAATTCTTGTGAAGAATATTAAGCCTCAACTGGTTTGGCCACCAGTCTCGGTTCGTCGTGCTAACTCTCTTATCCAATTAGGAAAGCCCCTGTTTGGTTAAACGACGCCGTCATCTTGGAATATTAATTTTTGTTAGTTGGATTTGAAATCTACGGGTAGAAACGGATTTTGTGAACTCGTAAACTAATTGTGGAGTCGTTTTCTATCTACTGCAGGTTCATTCCATGGTGACGGTACCATGTGGAGCGGAATGAATGAGCTTTCAAGGAAGAACTAACATCTTCTTTTAGTCGCACATCAGTTCATGTCGAAGATTCTGGGATCCTTTAATCCAATCCCCAACTGGTTTTGCGTTCTGGAGTGATGCGAATGTAAGTGGATTTTCCTACGTATCCATCCCTCGTAACGATGTCGCCTGTGCCAAAGATTTTGATGAACCTAGGCTGCCAGGGCTGGACGCTTTTCAGATAGTCGACAACGAGTGAAACGCGAGGAGGATTCTTCGTCACATTCTTGAACTTGTGCGTCACGGTTATGTTTCGTCCTCCTGCGTAGAAATATTTTCCACTTACCACGCCCCTTAACTCTACCTGCCGCTTCATGTGGGTTCGCTCATGGACAGCCAAGGATCAATCACAGAGGCCTGCATGTTACTCACAGAGTTCGTTGCAAGGATTCTTAGTTGAATCGATGAGGCTTAGACAAATCGATAGGTGGATGATGTTGTTTTTCCAGACGCATCCTCATCACAGAGAACGGCCTTGCCTTTCGCCGCAGATAGGATACAGGCTAGTGCGCTACAGATAGGGCAACCGAGTCCGCGGGGTCGTGATTTAACGTTAACTTGCCTGCAGAAATCCGCATAAATCGAGTTCGACAGCTTGAATCGAACCAAATCGTCTTCTGTCTCGATCTTTGCGTCCGAGGCTATGCCCAAGCTCACAAGAGCTTTCGGGATCGATTCTATTATCCGCTCAACACCAGACCCCCTTGTGTCGAATCCAAGTTTCTCCTCGATCAAGTTAGCGAGCGCTACACCAGGTGGATCCACTAAAAGCCCTTCAGGTTCATGAACTTGCAACTTGCCATCAGGAGCAAGCCTTTGGGCAATTACTGATGGTGAGGGAAGGTTGGTGTGTGGTGCCGTAGGAATAAACGCGACAGCTTTCTCGGGACCCGCTGGCAGGTACACCACTCTCTCACTATACCCTAGCCCTAACATCATGTCATCGACTGTCTTCAAACTGGACCATGCGGCGGTCATCAAATCCGAGGACACATATTTTTTCGGTATGGAACTGTCAACAATTACACCGTAGAAAGTTAGACCCAGGCCGATAATGACCAGAATATTTGAGCTGAAGAGTATTGAGAGAGCTAAGGTAACAAGTCCTGTTCCGAAGAGACCGTATTCGAGAGGGTTACGCGGCGGTCTTTGACCTATGGTGGTAGAGCCTGTCGCGGCCATCTCTTTTGGATACGCAGCATGTTGCATTGAGGCGGGAACTACAGCATTCAGCTGGGAATCGCTAACACTTCCGTTCTGCGTTGGCGGGGTCAGAGTGTGTGTTTGCGGTGAGAGGCTGTATACCTCTACTTGGTATTTCACATTCTTCAGATTCTTCGGTCCGAGTGCAGTAATGGGGTAGTCCGTTTTGTTCAGAATTTGCTCGTAGACTTGGCGTGAGATGCAGATTTGACCGGGCTCAGCTAATGGCTCTATGCGTGCCGCAATGTTGACTACGTCACCGAAAACGTCGCCCCTACGGTGTATTACTTCGCCAGAGTGGATGCCGATATGTAACTGCGTGTCGTGCCCAGCCAGCTTCTGTCCCTGCAATGTCCTTTGGATGTCAACTGCGCAATTTACTGCGTTTAGAGAGTTTGTAAACTCCACAAGGAAAGCGTCTCCCATCGTTTTAATCTCTAATCCACCGTATTTATCGAAGATTGGGCGAAGAACCTTTTTTTGTGCGGCTAGGATGTTCAATGCAAGTGCCTCGTCTTTCTGCGTTATAGCAGTGTAGCCCACAATGTCGGTGAACACTATGGCGCCGAATTTTCTGACTTGGTTCAGCCGCTCTACGACGGGCTCAAGGTACTGGTACGTTGGGGTAATTAGAACGCTCAGTGCCAAGGCAGCAAGTATCTCGGATAGTGTGGGGCGTGCAAGGACGAAGGATGCGATTGCTGCCGGCGTGAGTCCTAAGAGTGTTGACGCATAGTACAGGTTACCTTTGAGTTTTGACGCTAGATACGCCGTCAGAAATCCTGCTACCGCCCACGTAGCTAAGAGGGCGTACACGTGGAAGTCACCCAAACTGGAGCCTAGGAAAGAGTAGAAGTTGGTTATGTTGGAGGTCGTGAACATGGCAGCGTTTGGCACGAACTGCATGAAACTCC
>DATIYC010000158.1:0-3549 GCA_035517955.1 Candidatus Acidiferrales bacterium
AGCGGTTCATGAAACGGGTCATATGCTTGGGTTGAGGCACTGCTCCGACGAGTTCTGTGTCATGCATTTCTCCGAACGTCTATCGGATACTGACCGGAAGCATGATGATTTTTGCTCGGAGTGTCGCTCAAGGTTGAGGTGGTTGGAAGTTGAGTAAAAAGTTCAAGGCGAAACCCACTCAACTCGTTCCCGAAGCTCTTTCTATCGCATTGGCAGGGCTGCTAACCTACAGCCTACATGCAACAAATGCACCCATTACCCCAATCACTGTCTTCCCCGAAACTGCAAGCGGGGTTACACTCAACGCGAGCATCTTCGTTGTCTTAATGGCTGCGATGGGGACGATGATGTACCTTTTCATCAAGTTTGGTCTCAAACGCATAGTCAAATACCTCATCAATGTCGCTATGTTCGTACTCGTCTTCTTTCTTTTCACATGGTATGGAATGCTCTACACAAACGCTCTCCCAGCTTTCCTGGCAAATTCTGACTGGGCTTGGCTTCTAGTCAGTTTAGTCTGCGCCCTCGCGCTCGGCTTCGCCATCTACAAATCAAAGGGCTACATCCACCTAGCAGCAATCATCATAATCGGCGGAATGACTGGAGCATTTCTCGGCGTATCCATTCCAACCCTAACAGCCGTAGTGCTATTGCTGGCTTTAGCGGCATATGACCTCTTCGCAGTATACAAAGGCCCGATCGGTAAGATGGCTGAGTCAACTGACCTGGAAGATTTCACTGGCGCAGTATTCACCTACGGCGATCTAACTGTCGGAATGGGGGATATGGTCTTCTACTCGATGCTTGCAAGCATCTCGATGCTGAATTTCGGGTTTATCCCGTTTCTAGCAGCCGGAGTTGGAATAATAGTCGGTGCCTATCTAGGATTCAAAATGTTAGAAGGCAGAGACATGTTTCCCGGACTACCCTTCGCGGTTGTGTTAGGATTAGTTTTTATGTACTTAGCCTTCCAAGCAATGCAATTCATCAAACTGGCCTAAGAGAACTCCTTCGCCCACCCAACAAATTGAGTAAGTATTTCACATTCAAAACTGTAAACGCGGTCCCGGCGATAACGTGAAAAATCGTGATCAAGTTACTAAAAGGAGCAATCATAGCATTTTCAAAATTGACGTACCCTGGGTAGATGGGCGATAGAAAACGGATGAGGAAGTAGTTGTTGACTACGAGATAGATGATTGCAACAATCGTTGTGAGAGTCAGCAGGGTCTTTCGCTGTGGATTCCAAAGTGCCACGTCAATGGCGGCCAAGGCGAGTAGGTAAAGCGCGTATTGTTCAGTGACTCGGGCCTTGAAAATCAAGAATATGAGAGCGCACACGAGAAGAGCCTGAAACAGTCCTTCATCAGTATCGGTCCTAAAGCGACGAATTGCAACCCATGTGAACACCAGCAAGGCAGGAATCCAAACGAGACCTAATGCTCCGTAGAGCAGTGGGGCCGAGGAAGGTAACCACCCCAAAGAATTGACGTAGAAGAAAACGTCCCAAATCGACATAGACCACCCTCCCTTGCCCGCGGTCGACGCTATAGTCGAATTAACAAGTGTAACGGGCCAGCGCATAACCAAGAAGACCGCGGCTGACAATGAAAGTGGCAACGTTAATGCGACGACAATGGCAACAATTGACTTACCATTTCTTATGTTTCTCAGCGTGAGCGGTGTAACAAATATGATTGGAACGGACTTAGCGAAAACTCCAAGCCCTGCCCATAGGCCACTCTTAACCCTCGAAACTGCAGATGCGGATAATATGATGAAGCAGATTGCAATTGAGTCAAACATACCCCAGACGCCGGATAACATTATAGTAAATGGGGAGAACAACCAGAAGAGGATCACCCATGCCCCGCTTGCGCCTGGTTTTCTGGAGGAAATATAGGAGTAGAGAAGATAGGCGAGTGTTACGTCGCCGATTATCACCGGTTGTTTTAACAAAAAGTAGTAGAGAAACCGGTCATTGAGTCCGATCATGGAATAGGTTGCGTACATTAGCCCGGTTAAAAGTGGCCAAAAGGGCAGGTAGGCGATGGTTGGTGTACTATCACTCGAGAAGAGGTTCGCGAAGCTTAGGCCAGGTGCTGGCGGGAGTATGCCGTAAGGATCGCCCCCATGATTCACCGCATAACCCAACCTCACCCATAACTCGAAATCGAATGGGTGGCCCGTCCAGAAGGAGAAAGCCTCACGAATCATAAGACCGAGGACAAGCAGTGCGACTATTCTCCTAACAGGCATAACAAGGCAACAGACCACTTCTCTTGATTACATTTGCGATCAAAATGAACCATCGCATGACCACCCGAGATGATGGCCCCAACACATAGTTTACAAGCACTCGACTAAGCCCTTCTGGTTTCAGCGTACAACTTGCCATCCAGCGGAGAATACATTCGACTAAAAACGATGGGGAGACATAGTAACTCCCCTCACGATGTGCTAGTCCGCTTCATTCTCTTGAGCGGGAAAGTCGTAATTTTTCCTCAGAACACAGGCAAACAGGATTGGGTTGAAAACATAAGAAAAAACCCAAAGGTCGAGCTGTTTGGAGTTGGAAGAACTTTTTCAGGCCAAGCCCAAATCAAGAAGATATCCGGCCTGCACGACCCATTGCTGGGAATCTTTACGCGAAAATATGGCGAGGCTGAGGTACGAAAACGATACTGGGGCCAGAACCTCTATGTAGAGGTTGAAATCCAGTCCGAAGAAAACGCGAAAGATTACACCGAACTCTATTATGCGGATTTGGAGGCTGCGTTTGACGGTGTTGCCGAACATTACGATGAGCACATTCTCGGAAACCCAATGAATGTTTGGCTCCGCAACAGGTCAGTGAACTATCTCAAAAGAGTGTTCAAACCGGGGGAGACTATTCTTGAGATTGGCTGCGGAACAGGGACCGAAACACTCCTACTTGCTCAACACGGAGTGAAGATACTGGCAGCAGATATTTCGTCAAAGATGCTAGATGTGCTAACTAGAAAAGCAAAGGAAGCGGGCGTTTCCGACTTAATTGTGCCAATCCACACACGAACATATGCGCTGGTGGAAAAGCTTCAGCAAACGGGGTTTACCCAAATTGATGGTGCCTACTCCACATATGGGGCCATCAATACGGAGCCGCAACTCGACCAGCTATTCCAAAACCTCCATTCCATCATTTGTCCGGGAGGATACTTGATACTTGGAGTATGGAACAGGTTTTGCATGTACGAAATGATCGGGTACTCACTCAAACTAAAACCCTCAATGGCCTTGGCACGAATGGCGACCCCAGTCCCAGTAGGGAAATCCAGGTTCTGCGTCAACTCATACGCATACTCCGTCGGCTCACTGAAGAAACATTTGGACAAACTCTTCAAACTACGAAAAGTCTACGGAGTTCAAATCCTTCTTCCCGCTTCAAATCTCATTCGGTATCTGCCACCCGAGCCTCTGCTAGGTATCGTGAAATGGATAGATACAAGACTCGAGTCACACTTTCCTTGGAATAGGTTAGGAGACCATTTCCTGAGCGTATATTCACGT
>DATIYC010000159.1:0-10468 GCA_035517955.1 Candidatus Acidiferrales bacterium
TTGAGTCAGAAAGAAGCGTCGACCGCGTCGAACATTCCCATCAAACCCGTTTATAATTCTGCGCCTGCTGAAAATGAACCTCTGGGACAGCCTGGTGAATTTCCCTACACGCGTGGAATTTACGCTGGGATGTATCGTGACAGGTTGTGGACGATGCGTCAGTACTCTGGTTTTGGCAGTGCCAAGGCTACGAATGAGCGTTTCAAGTTTCTGATAAGCCAAGGCCAGACTGGACTAAGTACAGCGTTTGATCTGCCGACGCAGTTGGGCTACGACTCAGACAGCTCTAGATCGGAGGGGGAGGTTGGGCGGGTAGGAGTGCCGATCAGCACGATCGAGAACATGCGCACACTTTTCAACGGAATTCGCCTATCGGAGGTTAGTACATCAATGACGATTAACGCTACGGCTGCGATCATGCTTGCAATGTACGCGGCCGTGGGCCGAATTCAAGGCGTTCCGCTCAAAACACTTCGAGGAACCACGCAGAACGATATTCTGAAGGAATACATTGCACGGAACACGTACATTTTCCCACCTGAACAATCTCTGCGATTGACAACAGACGTAATCGAATTCTGCGCCCAGCACATGCCATCTTGGCATCCAATCAGCATCAGCGGATATCACATAAGGGAATCCGGCTCAACCGCTGTTCAGGAGCTGGCATATGCTTTCTCAAACGCGAAAGAGTACGTTAGGGCATGCGTGAAACGAGGAATGAATGTTGACGAATTTGCCCCACACCTCTCATTCTTCTTCGCGTCACACAACGATTTCTTTGAGGAGATCGCCAAGTTTCGAACGGCAAGAACCATATGGGCTCACATTATGAGAGACGAATTCCAGGCCTCAAAGCCCGAATCACTCAAACTCCGATTTCACACACAGACTAGTGGGGAAACGTTAACCGCGCAACAGCCACAAGACAATGTAGTTCGTGTTGCTTTGCAGGCGTTGGCGGCTGTCTTGGGTGGGACCCAATCACTCCATACCAATTCTTTGGATGAGGCACTTTCTCTTCCTACGGAAGACGCGGTAAAACTTGCACTTCGCACACAGCAGATCATCGCCTATGAAAGCGGGGTAACGCATACGGCCGACCCAGTCGGAGGAAGCTACTACTTAGAGAGCTTGACCAGCGAATTGGAACAGGCGGTTATTGAGGAAATAGCTAAGGTGGATAGAATCGGTGGCTCGGTCGCTGCCATACAGAAGGGATACATACAAACCCAGATTCGAGAGAGCGCATACAAACAACAAATGGAAATTGAGTCCGGAAAGAAGAAGATAGTCGGAGTGAACGCATTCAAGGACGCTAAGCCATACCGCATAAAGATTCATCGAATCGATCAACACCTCGCCCAAGAGCAGATCGCTAACACGAAAGCATTCAAGAAGAGACGAAGACAAACTCCTGCAAAGAGTTCCTTAGAGAAGTTGGGGAGCGCACTGAAAGGGAAAGAGAATGTAATGCCTCTGATAATCCAGGCGGTTGAGGCTAAGGCTACAACTGGCGAGATAAGCAACGTAATAAGAGAAGCCTATGGAGAGTTTCATCCGAAGCCGATTTTCTGACCCAATGCACGGAGCTATAGCCAGTGGCCCAACGTCGTGTAAACGCTGAAATTCAAAGGCAGATCCGGTACGCGTTGAAAGGCAACCGGCGCGCTATTTCGAAGCTCATCTCTCTCGCTGAAAACGACCCGCATGGTCGTTTTGAGATATTATCGAAATTGTATTGGCAAGCAACCGAAGCACACGTAATTGGAATCACGGGGCCACCGGGATGCGGAAAAAGTACGCTGATTTCTCAATTGGCAAAGCAGTACCGAAAGAGTGGACGAAAAGTTGGAATCGTCGCGGTTGACCCGTCGAGCCAGATCACAGGCGGCGCTTTGTTGGGTGACAGAATACGGATGGGTGATCTTGCAGCGGACTCCAATGTGTTCATCAGGAGCATGGCAACTAGAGGTAATATCGGTGGCATTGCTCGAGCAACAGAAGACGCTGTACGCATTTTGCAGTCCGTGAACATGGATTATGTCATTGTGGAGACGGCCGGTGCGGGACAGTCTGACGTTGACGTCAAGTCCCTTGGCGACACCATAATCGTGACCACCGCTCCCGGCCTCGGTGACGAAATTCAAGCATTGAAGGCTGGCATCATGGAGATTGGTGACATTTACGTTGTCAACAAGGCTGATAGAGAAAACGCGGACCAAGCGGCTCGAGAAATTTACTCCGCCATTACCATGACCGAAAAAAAGGGTGAATGGAATCCTAGGGTACTAAAGACAATTGCAACAACCGGCGACGGCATTGAAGCTCTCACGGAGGCAATACGACAACATTCAGAATACTTGGATAATCGAAGACACACTCACAAGGATGCGACGGAGAGATTGCGTTCCGAAATCATGGACGCCGCCTGCAGATATTTTACCGAAGTATCACTGGATAAGCTCGAATCATCGAAGGAATTCACTCATCTCTTGTCCGAAGTCGAAAAGCGACGAATTGACCCATACACTGCTGGCCGGAAGTTAGCGCAGATGAAAGCGTAGAGACAGGCAGTAGTTCTCGTTCCGTCATGGTAAAAGATTCAGCCTTTCATCTAATGCAACAACTCCTGAATCACGTTTGATTGTTTGAAAGGTGATAGGAGGTTAGCGGTTGCGGAGAGTATTAGGTCAACGTATCGCTTTGAGTCAAAATATGAGTCTTCTTGGATTAGTTCGATTGGAATAGCTCGGTTTTGGGGTATGCGTGAATCGTATTGAGTTAGGATGTATTCGATTGTTTGGCCCGCATGAATCTCCATCCCCTCTTCAGCGAGATGTCGAGCGGCGATCGCTTGGGGAATTATGTTTTGGTATTCGTCAGGGTTTTTGCTGAGACGTTTCTCGATCGTCAATTCCTCTAAAGCTACGGACCTACTTCGAATTAGGTTTGTATAAGATTTGGCGAGGTTGAGTGTTTTTGGTATGAGTGCCTTGAACTCCTCAGCATTATTGGCTTGCGCGAGGAGGTTTAACATGTCTATCTGGCAGCGTCTGACGATTTTTGGTGTGTCGTGCTTCCTAAGGTCGACGCCACGCTGTTTGAGTCTTCCGTCTTGTAAGGCGCCGTAGTAGCGGTTAAGGACGGGTATGCGTGGGTCCCTTCGGGAGTTGAGAAAGACGATCCATTTGTAAAATCCCTCGAATTCAATTGGGAAATGAAGGCGAGTTTCAATTTCGTGACACAAGTCCTTGTATTCGGCGGTGGTTGCGCCAGGTTTCTTGAGCCACATTGAATCCACTATCCCATGTACTAGCCTGAAGCCTTTCGATTCAGCTAATGCAACGGCCTGTTTGAGGATTTGACGTGAGAAAGCGCAGGTTGCGATATGTGCGTCTATTCTTCCGAACCTCGCATTCTTGAATCCTAGGTAGCCGATTGCTCGCCGCCGTTTTCGGGCAGCTATGAGCAGACTAGGATCCATTTGAGTGCGGCTTGGCGTTTATCGTATAACTCTTTGAGAGAATCGTCTGCTGCCTCTTTCTTGAGTGCCTTGTAACGCCTCCTCTTCTCAAGCAGTATATCTAGTGACCTTGAGGCAATTCCGTCCCATCGGTCACAGATATTCCACCCTAGCTCAGGAACTCTATGGGTTGAGTTAGGACAACATGTACAGCGCACGGTTTCCCCGCTGAGGTTCATGTCGTGCATGATGGTTGGGTAAAGGGAGGAGAAGTCGAGTTCGCCGACTGAGTCATGTAAACCGAATTGCGGTTCGAAAATGAACCCACCACGATCAGCAAGTATGAGCTCGTTTCCATTCTTCCACTCTTCTGGTTCATTCTTATTCCAGGGAATGAGGACGTCGGCTTTGACCGCGTGGTAGAGCTGGAGTGATGTCATACTGGTGCCAATGGTAGTGCGTGAGGCTCTTTGCAGGGGTATGATGCAGGTGCGGGCGACTTCAAAGAGACCCTCAAGGCCGCAATCGCTACCGATGAAGCCGTTCGCCTCATCCACATGCAAACGTCCTAGTAGGCGCGCGGCAGTTTGCTTGAACAATATCTTGCCGTATGAAAAGTAACTATGTCCCTGCACCTCGTAAACGCGAAGCGGAGTATTCTCCCTCCCAAGAATCATGCCATCTAGTACATTATTGTTAAGCGCTCGTCGCGCAAGGTACGGGAAAATGAAGGAATCTCCACCCTCAGTCAAAACAATATCCGGGTCAATTGCATTGAAAGCGTCGACGAGTTGGGCGAACTTGTCAACTTCGTTTCCTGAATCAATTGTTACCATCTCGTTGCCGGTCTGGAGAGTGATCGAATCCAACTCGTCTTCGAAAAGGGGAACACCACATATTTTCTTGGTGCAAAGTTTGAGTCGTAAAGTGCGAAGTGGAGGAAGCGCATAGTCCAATTCTTTACGGGAATCCTTGATAGTCCAATCAATGTGCCCGTGTGTGTCATTTGCTTCAACGAAAGCGAGCGGAAAGAGGTCGTTGCGGTATAGGTACATTTGAGGGGATGGAATGTCTACGTCGTAAAGTCGGTACTTTGAATACCCGCCATGACGAAAAATGTGTCTCGCTAGAGTTTGCGCTTCAAACTCATCATCCACTTCTACCTCAAGGACTTCCCCCCGCTCTTTATCGCCCGCTTTCTCGAATTTTCCAACAAACGCACATGAAGGAATGAAATGTTGCAGGGTCAACAGGTCTTCGATTTCCCCGCCGATGTGAATACATGGCCTCCACTCGTCAACGAGCCGAACGCAAGATCCGTCGAGTTGTTTTAGCCAGATGACCATTACGCCTGGTTTGGCGTAGAGGTCGAGTATCCAGCCTAAATGTGTCAAAGGCCGTGTTCCTCGAAGCGTTTCTCTAACTGAATGAGTTTCTTGTGGTGAGCGAATAGTATTGAGAGGATTAGTGGGATTTGTTTGATTGGTGAGGCCATCACGCTGGCGGCGGACGCGAGCAGCTTACATTGATTCAACATGTCCTCGAAAATGGCTTTATCTTCTTGTCTGAGGAATTCTTGGAAGCGTTTCAGTTTTTCAACTTCGTCTTCGACGACCATTCGCCAAGATGGAATTGTTCGACCCATTACATGAAACGCTCCAGGGTCTGGTGATGAGATGCGAATGTGATGGTGGATGGTGGAAAGTTTTGGCGTTTTAGTGACGCGATGGCGAGACCATCTCTTTGTTCAATGTTAATTGATACATGTGCAACGCGTTCAAGTATGCTGTCCATCATAGAATTTCGGGGCTTTAGGCTTGTAGTGATGATTAGGCAATGGTGCTGTCTGGCGAGAGCTCTGAGGGCCTGCACGGTTTTAGTAAAGATTCTTACTGCATCTTCTTTATCGTCGTCGCGTACATCAGGGTCACAGTACAGGCAAGTTATATCTGAGACAACAACAAGCTTCGCGTCGAATTTTCTTATGGCAGATGAGAGTTTATCGGTAATTATGCATGCGAGTTGATGATGCGTGAACGCCCGACTCACGTGAAACCTTTCCAGAACATATTCCCCATCCAAGTTTTGAGTAACCGAAATATCCGATATGGCGTATGGGTCAAAGCTGTTTCCCCCATCAACGAACAGAACATTGCAATCTGGCCCTAGAGGGCATGGAAGCGTCGCCCGAACGCAAAGTAACGTACACAAGGAATGCACTGTTTTCCCTCGAAATACGAGAAATTGCCCAAAATTGAGACATAGAGCATTGTCTAAAGTTTCGATTCCAAAAGTTAGAGCTGCTCTTTGAGACGCTGAATATTCGTTTTGGAGAAGGTTGTCAACTTTGACGAAATCCTGAACAACCAACGTGGAGGAAGCTTGAGTCATAAGTTGCCGTAAACAATGCAAGTAAGTAACTTCAGAGAGTAAAATCCGGCCCGGGCTGTCAGAGACGGGTAAATGTAACTCCAATCTAAAATAAACTAGCTAACTATTTGACTCAATTTATCGTATATGTTTATACGTCGTATATGTTTATATGCTCAGGTAGCAGTTGGCACATAGTTTAGGATGGATAGAAGGAGAATGAAAGCTTGGTAGCTAAAGGAGCGCATGATCCGACGCTTGCGACGATTCGCATGGTAGAGGACGCTATCAAGAAAGCAAATACATATCCAACCAGAAAAGCCCTATGGGGAAGCCTCCCCCGGCAGGTACAGTACCAAACTTTCAAGCGAATCATAGACTACCTACTAGAAAGTCATAAAATCATTCTAAACGACAACGAGATCGTCTGGGTTTTCCCCGATAACCCAATCATCAAGAAAGCTCTAGCTAAGAGCATCAGAGTGCGCTAGGAAGTCCTATACCCAAACCTCTGGTCATATTCTCGGTGTGTGAGGATCTCTAGGCACCAGACTGACGTCCCAATACCATCATACTCAAGCGCGTATGTCAAACGCCAGTCAGCGCCCAACTTACAAACGTACAGGTTCCTTATTCCCCATTTCCTAAAGTAATAGCGGGGCCACTTGCTTTTCACGATCTTATTGCCTAACTCATAATCAGATTTCAAATCAGAGAACTTCTCCTCCGCTTTTCGTCTCAACCACTCATTTCCACATCCATTCAAGAACGCTTCAAGTTCAATGGACTTCCGCACGCTCGAAGATGGATGAGCACGAATATACTGCGGAGCCATCTGAATTAACCCGGATTCGAAATTATCGAATTTGGCTTAAAATCTCCTTGTGCTGTCTCTCATCAATCGTGCCCAAACTCAGCAATTTGTCGGCGATGCGTCGTATCGTTGTGAATGCGTGAAGTTTGATTCCAGCCTTCCGGAGATTCTCCACACCACCCTGCTCCCGGTCAAGAAGAACTACGGCATCTTCAACTACGCCGCCCTCGGCCCGAATGGCATCTGCCGCATCAAGAATATTCTTACCGCTCGTAGTTACGTCATCTAAAACCAGAACGTTATCGCCGGGCTTCAGCAGCCCCTCTACTCTTTTCTCGCGGCCGTGCTCCTTTAACTCTCTCCGAACATAAAGGAAGGGCTTTGATAGATCGTATGCCAAAACTGCAGCGTAAGCGATTCCTGCGGTGGGAATACCCGCCAACCGTTGCACGCGTTTTGTCAAGGCGGGCTCAACCACGCTACGATACATAGCTATCGTGCTTTGAAAGGCCTGGGGATCGCTTGGAATGAGACGAAGGTCGACGTAATACGGACTAAGAATACCACTGGACAACTTGAATGTGCCAAATTCTAAGCTACCAGTTCTAAGGAGAATCTCGCAAAGGTCGTCCTGTCTATGAGTCAAGGCTGAAACCTCTTGGCATTTAGGTTGTGTCAAACGCCTTTATTCTTTTGTGCACGTCGTGACGGTAATGCTGGCCTAGGAAGCTTTAATCCTCAAATCAATCTCGTCACGCTCAAAGAATGGTGGGACCATTGGTTGAAGTCTGGTTACCTTATGGATCCTCCGAGGTCCCAGCCAGAATTCCTGCAGAGAGATTGGTAGACGTACTCGGCTTGGAGAGACAACCAGACAGCCATGATTATCTTACCGAGGCGAAACAAACACTAGAATCAAACGAACCAATGTCTAAAATCGCGTCCGAATCAAAACGCACTTGCATAGCCGTAGGAGCATGCGGCCATCAACAGACGGCTACAGAACTGGTGGGATTAGTCGTTCAATTCCTTGCTTCAAAATCAACTGCGCCTATCGTAATTCTGCGTACGCAAGACGCACCTGACCTACAGCCAAGCGCACTGAGTCAGGCTACTATTCTGAATCACGACCCGGTCATTTCGCCAACGACGGCATTACCAGGGTTCAATGGGCCGTTTACAGTTCAATTGAACTCGGACTTTCTTAACGCTGATTTGAAAATTCTCATCGGCGAGCTGAAGCCCCACGCCCTCCTGAAATTTGAAGGGTTAACCGACATGATACTCCCAGGCCTCACCTCCTTAGCAACGAGGACAGAGCACGTATCGAACCGGACCGGACTTGGGCTAGCGGATCTATATAGAGAACGAGTTCAGGTCACGGAAAGTGTCGAGAATGTCTTCATGTTTGGCTTTGTTCTACCAGACGGAGTAAACCCAATTCAATTCACCTGTGAGTCGTCCAGGCTATCTTTGGAGACGTTAGAGAAGGCCGTTGAGGCGACGTTTGCTAAGGAGTTTACGAAAAAAGCGGATATTGTCGTTATGGGCGCGGGTGGAAAGCCGGCGGACGGATCTCTTGCTAGAGTCGTCGAGACACTTCCTGTAGGCCTTAGCGCCTTGAAGAAGAATGGGACGTTAATCTTGGCCGCAGAATGCGAATATGGGCACGGAGACGGTGAGTTCTATGATTGGTGTGCCGAAGGAAAGGAAGCCCGCTATCTTGAAGCTAGGCTACGACGTCGACTCAATTATGGCGGGTTCAAGGCATCATTACTTCGACGAACGTTGGACAGCCACCGAGTATACCTAATATCCACTATTCCAGATCACTACGTCGAGAGCATCTTCAAAATTCGCCCAGCCCGAACGATAAGTGCTGCGCTTCTAACCGCTCAGAGAACGCTGGGCTCGGATGCGACAATATCCGTAATTCCGAATGCGAATCGGGTCATTCCTAAACTAATTGAGACACAGAAGCAAGCACTACAACCTTAACACTCTTATTCTTCTCCTGTAAACGCGTGCGAGATTGAAGCCTCATTTGGCTAAATGTTCCTAGTACTGCACAAGGACAAGTGCCCAGGAGGATTAGCTATACCACTGCGATTACCGAATGCAGAAGAGTAATTTCAAACACCGCAGTTAAAGTAACGTAATCTCCCATTCACAGTCAAGCATCTACGATGCTTCATCCCTATGTAACCACTAGAAGAACTCACACGACGTGTTTTGTCCTTTTATGCGAGAACACCTGGGCGTCAACAAAATGTCTCGTGAGGCTAATTCGCTTTGAAGTCACCATTTCAGGGAAAGCTTTGGAACCACCTTGACTTCCTAAAATTCTGGGTTGGGGATACCGTAACACAGTTCACTGGTCAGATAACTGACCTGGCGCTCCCTACTGTAGCCATCCTCACTCTCCAAGCGACAGCATTTCAGTTGGGAGTAATCAACGCTCTGAGCTTCATAGCGTTCCCTACCCTAGGTCTCTTTGTAGGCGTCTGGATGGACCGGGTAAGACGGAGGAGAGTAATGATCGTCACGAATTTGATCGAGGTGGCGACTCTCGCGACAGTGCCTGCGGCTTTCCTACTCGGCGTACTCGGATTATACCAGTTGTACGTGGTTTCCCTGATCATGGGAACTTGCACTCTTTTCTTCGATGTCGGCTACCAGTCCTACCTACCAAGCTTAGTCAACCGGGAAGATGTTGTGGAGGGTAACCGGAAACTTCAGACCAGTTCGTCCGCCGCTCAATTCGCGGGCCCTAGCGTTGGGAGCGCTATGATGCAGCTTTTTGGAGCGGCACTATCGATAGCAGCAGATGCTTTCGGAACTCTAATTGCCGTCCTCACTCTCGTCTGGATAAGAACGCCCGAACCCAAGCCTGAACACAGCTCCTCTGACGGCGAACGACACTTCTTCACTGAGATGAAGGAAGGAATCAAAGTCATCACTGGCAACAAACTTCTCTGGACGCAGGCAGGGTGCACTGGCACGAATAACCTTGGCACCAACATTTTCGGAGTAGCCATCCTCCTCTACGCCTACCGTACCTTGGGAATTTCCAAGGGCATAATCGGGATCATCTTTTCAATGGGGGCGCTCGGTTTTCTGGTCGGGGCTTTGATTTCCTCCGCAGTCACCGAGAGACTTGGTCTAGGAAGGACGATCGCTCTAGCGTCGGCCTGCGGCTTTGCCCTTCTGATTGCTCCGACCGCGAGAGGCGATTTCGCCGTACTCATAATTGGGGCAGCATACTTAATCGCGAGCTTAGGAAATCCGCTATACAACATCAACCAAGTCAGTCTGAGACAGGTCATAACGCCAAACAGACTTCAAGGACGGATGAACGCTACTATGAGAACAATAGTCTGGGGAACGATACCCGTTGGCTCGCTTCTAGGAGGAATTCTCAGCACAGGCATAGGGATCATGCCAACACTAATCGTAGGCGCCCTGATTTCAGGCGGTTCGTTCCTATGGATAGCCCTCGGACCGATATTCTCCCTCGTAAAGCAACCTGAACCGATACGTGAGTAATCAACTTGAAGTTAGAGGCTAAATACCCAAAAGACTTCTCATTAGCTACGCTGCAAATGATAACGACGTACGATCATTAGAGCCAAGGACCATTCTCGTATCTAATATGATCAGAACTATTTCCAAACTGCCTAAGTTACTAAAACAGGCGAATCTAGGAAGACCTGCTGTATCACGATTTTGTGGAGGTGTTTACATATGCCGCCGACGTCAGGCATGAAACCAATGCTCAAAGTACTTCTCCTTATAGCATTCGTCTTATCAAACTCAAC
>DATIYC010000160.1:0-5275 GCA_035517955.1 Candidatus Acidiferrales bacterium
TTTGAGTGCCATCGTAACCTTGTCTTCTGCCCCTGGCGTCGCCGTAGCCAAAACGACTACTCTAATCATGCCAAGTTGGGCAATCTGCGGGGACAGAGTCGCCGCTCGCTTCGATTTTCTCTCAAGTTTTGCGACACGGTGATAAACAGACGTGAACGGTATGCCTGTTCTCCTCGAAACTTCAAGCAAGTTCCTCGGCCCATACTTCCACATAGCGGTTAGAATCTTGACGTTAGTGTCGTCTAACTGCTTTATGATTTCGCGAATTCCCTTGTGCCAATCGGCCAAACGAACTTTTTCAGTCGCTAACAAAGCAGATTTTTCTCCTCTCAATGTCTCTTCGGCGTACATTTTGGCAAAATATAAGGACATATATTTTCTATAAAAAATGGAAAAATCCTCTCATGGACGCCAAAGCCGCCAGCCACAGCGTACCACAGCGCAAAAATTCAGCAAAACCATCAACTGTGAAACTCGAAGTCTGTGAGTCGCGAGAACGGCAACCACAAGAGCGACACTACGGAACGTGCTTTTCACTTATTCTCGTATAGGTATACTTTTCGAGACAAACCGCTCGTGTTTACGGTCAATTCTCGAGTCTCAGTCCAACCTGGAAGGGAATAGTCGAGTGAGACAACTCGAGCTCCTTTCTTGAGTTCACGTTTCAACTTAGGAGCGAGCTTGGCGTTGACCGAATTAGAGAGGTATATTGAGATCACGTCAGCACTCGATAAGTCAACCTCAAGCAAATCCCCCTCAATTAATTCGGCACTAGTCCCGGTAGATACTAGGCGCTCTCTGATTCTCCTGACTCTTTCGGGATCAATTTCCACGCCAACCGCCTTTGCACGAAACCCTCTCACCGCCTCAATCATGACCCGTCCATCACCCGCGCCTAAATCGAACAGAACCTCTCCCGGGCGCAGGCCAGCCAGGTTGAGCATGCGACGGAGTATGTCCTTTGGTGTGGGCACGTATGCAACATCGATGTCCGCCACACCAACCACTTTGCGGTCAGAGATCTCTGCGGCGGCAAATAACTTCCGGTCGAATTGAACCCAGATCGTGTCAATGCAGCGGTTTGCCACGTAACACTCCGTCTCATTCGAACGGTTGACTGCTCATCTCCAAAGCGGACCATGTTAACCCAAGAAATTGGAAACAATGCTTACTAGACGCTGAGCGTCACGCGATGCCGTTCAAAAATGTCCGGCATTGGCGAGTTCATTGCGGCACGCGACCTACTGCGCAATGCTACGAGCTACGCTTCTGCTAAATCGGAATTTTCGTGGCCACACATCGATCGTTTCAATTGGGCTCTTGATTATTTCGACACTCTCGCTGAGAATTGTTCCCACCCTGCTATACTATACGTTGATGACAAAGGGGCAGAGCTGAAGGTTAGTTTTCGAACTCTCAAAGAACGTTCGAATAGAGCAGCGAATTTCTTGAAAGGTTTGGGTCTGCGGAAGGGTGACCGAGTACTTCTAATGATGCCGAGCAGCATAGAGTTGTTCGAAATTTTTCTGGGTGCCATGAAGCTTGGCTGCGTGATTATACCTGCATCGACTTTGCTAACAGAATCTGATATTGTTGACAGAATCGCGAGGGGTAAGACCAGGGCTATTTTCAGCAGTCCAGAACTGACGAGTAAGGTCGATAAGGCTACAAAAGACGAGTCTGTTACGAAGGTTGTGGTTAGCGGAAAGGTTTCTGGTTGGTTGAGTTTTGAGGATGCTGATACGGAATCCCCAGACTTTCAATCCTCGGACACTTTCAGGCTTACGGACGAGCTCTTGATCTACTTTACTTCCGGAACGACGGCGAAACCCAAACTCGTCCTCCACACCCACGGCAGCTACCCCGTTGGCCACTTAACTACCATGTATTGGATAGGCGTGAAGAAGGGAGAGTTGCATTACAACATCAGCGCCCCAGGATGGGCGAAGTACGCCTATAGCAGCATCTTTGGAGCGTGGAATGCGGAAGCTACTACCTTCCTCTACAATTATTCAGGTAGATTTGACGCGAAGAGCGTTCTCGATATGGTGGAACGGTACGAGGTTCGCACGCTTTGCGCTCCACCCACGGTTTGGCGGTTCTTGCTTCTGGAGAATCTGAAAGCACGACGATTCGCACTCAGGGAACTTGTTAGTGCTGGGGAACCGTTAAACCCAGAGATAATTGAAAGGGTCCGTAGCGGGACCGATCTCAGCATCCGGGAAGGGTTTGGGCAAACCGAGACTACACTACAGGTAGGATTCTTTCCAGGGATGCAAATTAAGCCTGGCTCAATGGGGCTTGAAGCGCCGGGCTTCCAAGTTTCCGTACTGGACGAAGAACAGCGTCTCTCACCAGTCAAGCAGGATGGGGCGTTGGCTATTCGAGTAAGACCTGAGCGACCTATTGGTCTAATGGAAGGTTACATTGACCCACGAGAGAGGAATGCGGAAGTTTTCGTCGGCGATTGGTATTTGACTGGGGATCTGGCTTACCGGGATGAGGAAGGTTACTTTTGGTTCATCGGACGGGCCGATGATGTGTTCAAGAGTTCCGACTACCGGATTAGTGCCTTCGAGGTTGAAAGTGAGCTAATGGCTCATCCGGCAGTAGCTGAGGTGGCTGTTGTAGCCAGCCCGGATCTGCTACGAGGATATGTTCCGAAAGCCTACGTGGCACTCAGACCTAACCTGCAACCGACCAGAGAGTTGGCTTTTGACATCTTCAAATTTACGAGGGAACGCATGGCTCCTTACAAGAGGCCGCGGATGATTCAGTTTGTCCGAGAACTCCCGAAGACGGCCAGCGGTAAGATTCGCAGAATCGACCTAAGAGCATCGGAGACTAATCAGAGAGAGAAAGAGTCGAGAACTCCGGACGAATATTTGGAGAGTGACTTCAAGAACGAACTAGTTTCAGAATTGAAAACTTCGACTAGCAACAAGAAATGATTTCTGTTTAGTTGTGGGTGCGTAAGCAAGGCTTTAAACTGGGCTATTCAGGTGTGTCAAATATCGATGCCCTGGTCGTTCAGTGGTCTAGGATGACGGCCTGTCACGTCGTCGACGCGGGTTCGAATCCCGCCCAAAGGAGCAGCTCGGGCTTCTCCTGGCGAAGGGCGCCAACCCGCGTTCGATCACTCATCAAACGCACCGAGCTGGCCAATATCCTTCTTTTCCATCTGCTTTCCTTTACACTTCGGACAGATGGGTTCTCTGGCGTTGGATAAGAATTCGTAGCCGCAATCTTTACACTTGAAGAAATTGGTATTCTGCAAAGTTTCTCACGCCTCATTCAAACGGTTTGTGTTTACTGAGTCAATAAATAGCGCCGTATTTTGTTTTTGTTGTTAGGAGTTTTGGAAATTTGATTCCAGTTAATGAAAAGGACGTGGTGGCAGCGGTGCAAAGCGTTAGCCCTGCTGTTGTGTCGGTTGCTACTTTGCGAGTTATGCAGGAGAACATGTTCGATGCTGTTCCTGTTCGCGGAATGGGATCTGGAATAATCTTCGACTCAAACGGTGGAATCCTTACGAACCATCACATCGTCGAGGGCGCGGAGAGAGTTGAGGTTCTAACGCCGGATGGGAAGAAATTTCAGGGAGAAGTTCTCGGCTCGGATAGGATGTCTGATGTGGCAGTGGTGAGGGTTGATGGCGAAGGGTTGCCAGCAGTGAAACTTGGCGATTCGGATAAGTTAGTTCCTGGACAGATTGCGATCGCAATCGGAAACCCGTACGGTTTCCTCCTACCTGGGCCAGCCGTCACAGTAGGGGTGGTTAGTGGTTTGAAGAGGCAACTACACGTCGAGGGACACATGTACGAAGATCTAATCCAAACCGACGCGTCAATCAACCCCGGCAACAGCGGCGGACCCCTCGTCGAAAGCTCTGGGATGGTTGTGGGCGTCAACACCGCGAACATTCCCTTCGCCCAAGGTATAGGGTTCGCCATACCGATCAACTCAGCGAGGCGAATCGCGAAGGAAATCATCGAGCACGGGCGAGTAGTAAGGCCGTTCGTTGGTATAGCGGGGTTAACACTCACGCATGAGATCGCTGAATCGTACGATCTCCCCCAAGATCGGGGGGTATTGGTTGTGAGGGTTGGGAGGGGAAGTCCGGCATGGAAATCTGGAATAGCGGCGAGGGATGTCATACTGGAAGCCGATAACAATCCGCTAAAAAGTTGGGAAGACTTACAACATATACTTCACGACAAGAATGTAGGAGAGACCCTTGAGCTTACTATCAGTCGAGAAGGACGGAACGGCAAAGTCAGGTTACGGTTAGAAGAAGCAGAAAATTAACAGCTATTCTTACCGTGCAAAAGGCTTTTGATTTCGAACCAGCTTGGGAGCCGCGGGGCCCGTAGCTCAGTCAGGTAGAGCATCGGAGGCGCTTAGGTGCCGGTGATGCTTTTACCCCTGGGTGTTCGAACCTGAGGGAAGCCACCCGATAAGGCAAGCTTCGAAGCTGTCTTGGGCAGGGGTCCCGGGTTCAAATCCCGGCGGGCCCGCCAATTTTGTTTTCTCGATAAACTATTACGGAGCGCTCATATCTGTCGTCAGTCTCCTCTTGACGAATTATCGAAGCTTCCTACGCCGAAGCTTTGTTGATCGTCATTCGTGCTTTGATGAGTTTTCTTATGAGCGTGACAGGCAGGGGTTTGTCGATTGGGAACTGAACCGTTCCTTTGGAGGTTTTGTAACCTTTCAACTCCATCTTGAAATTTTGCACGATGGGAGGTCGAACAAAGAATCCGATATGATTCTTGAACGCTGCGAACCATAGGAGGGCTCCGTAGTAATTGTAGTATGGCATTCGGTAGCTGATACTCTCTTTAGCCGTGGGCGCCGCGGCCTTGATGATCTCGCGGAGTTGCCTAAGCTTGGCTCGTGATTCTTTTGGTGCTGACCTGATGTAAATGTCTACGTTGCTTTTCGAAGAACTTGTACTTCTCTTCCTCGGCGGTGATTTTAGCACTGATCCTATCTCTCTTCGCTTTTGATACGGCTTTCATCTCTCCGAAAAACGTTGACGCCTATGCTGCCGACGATAATATGGTCTTAAATCTGTGACGATTCAACTCGAAGAAAATGCGAGAAGTCAGGCTGAAGGCACCTGCCACATCGGCAAATTTGGGCAGTGGTTTCGATATATGTGGTATTGCGTTAGAGAGGCCTTTCGACCTTATTACGATTGGAATTTCTGAAAAAACGTCTATTCGAAATACCGGCCGCTATCTCGCTTTAGATGACGAGGAGCACAGTATCT
>DATIYC010000161.1:0-10466 GCA_035517955.1 Candidatus Acidiferrales bacterium
GGACATTCCATACACTTACAACATGAAGAAAGTAGAAAGCGCGGTACGGAATATAATCAACGGCAGGCCCGTCGCAAACACCGATGCCTTAGCAAACCCAGGCTCACTCGAGTACTTCCGAAGCATTCTACCGGAAATCCAAGAGTCAAGATCAAAGGAATAAACGAGTTTACCCGAGGCATTGTTCAGTCAATGAGATTTGCATGCGACGTGTTTGTCCACAAGATTTAGAATTGTGCCTCTTACATCCAAACCCAGCGGGTTTTGATTATGGCAATCACCACCATCAATCCCTACACGCGGAAAGTTTTGGCCGAATATCGTGCGGAAACTCTTGATGAAGTGAAAGCGAAGATCTCGAAACTTAGAGTCGCCCAGAAGGAAGCTAAACTCGACATTGATCGACGGCTGGACATCCTGAAGCAGATGAGGAGACGGATGGAGTCCAGTTTGCCGGAACTCTCCAAGTTAATGTCACAGGAAATGGGAAAATCGGTCACTCAAAGTGAAGCCGAAGTCAAGAAATGCATAACGACGGTGGATTATATTGTCGAAAACGCCAGACAATTTCTTTCGCCGGAGCAAGTAGAGACAGAGGCAAAGAAAAGCTACGTTCGCTTCGACCCGCTTGGAGTAGTACTGCTGGTTATGCCTTGGAACTTCCCGGCCTGGCAAGTGATTCGGGCTGCAGTCCCAGCCATCGCCGCGGGAAACAGCATACTACTCAAGCACGCCTCGTTAGTATCCGGAACTAGCCTCAAACTAGAGGAAATCTTCGGTTGCGACCTCTTCAAGTCAACGCTGACCCGCGGCGATGTTGCGACGGGCGTCGTAAAATTCGTGGACGGCGTATCCCTAACCGGCTCAACAGAAGTAGGCTCTAAAGTAGGGGAAGAAGCGGGAAGACAACTCAAGAAAGTCGTTTTAGAGTTGGGTGGGTCCGACCCATATATTGTTCTGGACCGTACGAATCTTCAGGAGGCAGTGAAGAACTGTGCATTCGCGCGGCTGCAAAACAACGGCCAATCATGCATAGCCTCGAAACGATTCCTTGTCCACGAATCCGTTTACGACGACTTTCACAAAGGCATGAAGGAGGCCTTCTCGAACGTGAAGATCGGAGACCCACTGGACAAGAGCACCTTCCTAGGACCTCTCTCGAGCGCCGATCAGAAACAAACGGTCGTCGATCAGGTTCAAAAGCTGCGATCCCTGGGTGCAGTCGAAGAGCTAGCAACCGGGCTTGAGGGTAACTTCGTCCCACCCACCATAGCCAGCACAAACGCTCTCTTCGACGAGGAGGTCTTCGGGCCAGTAGCGGTTCTTAAGAAATTCAAAACAGATGAAGAACTCATTAAACTTGCAAACGAGACACCCTTCGGTCTTGGGGCGTCAGTCTGGGGTGACGCTCAGGCAGCCGAAAGACTCGTGCCAGACATCGAGGCAGGCATGGTATTCATCAACAAAATTGTGGCCTCGGATCCGCGCCTACCGTTCGGAGGCGTGAAGCAGAGCGGAGTGGGAAGCGAACTCTCCCGATACGGCATCCTCGAATTCACATCCAAAAGAACAGTATGGATTAACTGACCCTCCACGATCCTGAGCACGCAGATTTGCGTGCTCGCTGTAAATCTCCAAGAACGGATAGCACGAGTTCGCTACAGGATCTACAATTACCCTCGTATCTCCAATACAACGGATATATCACGGCTAGCCGTAACCGTCCATATAGAAGCACAGAATATGAGCTTCATCTACCAGAAAGTCAACGAATTACTTGAAAAACAAGAAACTTTTGCACTAGCAACTATTGTCGATTACAAAGGTTCTGTACCCCGACGACTTGCCAAAATGATCGTAACCAAGGAACTCAAAACTTATGGAACAATAGGTGGCGGCTGCGTCGAGGGACAAGTAGCCGAGGAAGCCGCCCTTATGCTCCGGGAGGGACAGAAGGGGATTGTCATTAAGACCTACGATTTGGTAGAAGAGGAGGCTGGAGGCGTGGGCATGAATTGCGGAGGGAAGATTGACGTCGCCATAGAGGTTGTCGAGCCTGAACCCCGCCTCATCATCGCTGGAAGCGGACACATAGCTTACGCAATAGCGAAACTCGCTCAAATGCTTGGATTCGAAATAATCGTCATCGACGCAATGGCGAAGAAAGAGAAATTCCCCGAAGCTCGGCTCGTAATATCGGACTTCGTAGAAACCAGTATGCCGACCGTTCACGCAAGTGAGAACTCGTACATAGTAATTGTCACTCGGCACAAGGACGATATGCCCGCATTAAAGGCAGCATTGAAAACAAGGGCATCGTACATTGGTTTAATCGGCAGCAAGCGGCGTGTATTGCAAGCGTTTCAAATCCTATTGAAGGAAGGGGTTACTCCTCAGCAACTGGAAAGAATCAACGCCCCTGTCGGATTGGATATTGGGGCGGAGACTCCTGACGAAATCGCGCTTAGCATAATGGCGGAGATCACACAACGTCGACGGCTGGGTAGCAATAAGGCGGCTGAACCAAAGAAAGTAAAATCCGAATCCATCCATGCGCTTTCCCGAGAATCAGAAACGCCTAAACAGTCTGTAACGTAACTGACAACCTTTCTAAAACCGTAACCTGCAAAATTTGAGCGTAGATTATAATAGCTCACATCCTGGAGTTAATTGAGAGTGTGAGTTATGCCGAACTCTTACATGGGGAAGATCCTTCGAGTAAACCTGACAAACGGTAAAATTAGTACCGACACGCTGGCTGATGACGTAGCTCGGAAATACATCGGAGGCCGAGGACTTTCAGCCAAGATTCTTTTCGATGAACTCAAACCGGGAATAGACCCGTTAGGGCCCGAGAATAAGATGGTCGTCGCTGCAGGCCCTATCTCAGCCATACCATTCTCAGGCAACAGTCGCTTCAGCGTTTGCGCAAAATCTCCGCTGGGATTAGGTTGGGGAGAATCGTACAGCGGCGGCTACATGGCCCCGAAAATAAAACAGTCAGGCTTCGACGCCATAATAGTCGAAGGCGTAGCGAAGAAACCTGTCTGGTTATTGGTCAACCAAGGTAACGCAGAACTTAGAGACGCAGGAAAGTATTGGGGCAAATCCACTGCCGAGACGGAGAACGGAATCAAAAAAGACCTAGGAGAGACGGACAAGCGACAATCAAGCGTCGCCAGCATCGGCCAAGGTGGCGAGAAACTAGTCCGCTATGCAGCGATCATGAACGACCTACGAGAGGCTGTTGGCAGGTCCGGCATGGGTGCAGTTATGGGTTCAAAGAAGTTGAAAGCATGGGTCTGCAAGGGCAACCTGAAACCCCCAGTCCACGATAGCAAGAAACTAAACGAGTACGTGAGACAATGCGTATCCGAAGTTAAGAAAGGCCCATACATACAACCCCTACGCGACTACGGCACGGCCGGGGACACAGACGACCTTAGCGCTGGAGGAAGACTTCCCACAAAGAACTTCCAACGCAGCACCTTCGAGGAAGGAGGCGCTGCTAAGAAGATTACCGGCGAGGCACTCGTAAGCACTGGTTTCCTGACAGGAAGGGATACATGCTGGGCTTGTTCAACGAACTGCAAACGCGTTGTTGAATCCAAATCACCTTACGTGATCGAGAAAGAAGTTGGGGGCCAAGAATACGAAACAACCGCTGCATTCGGCTCTTACTGCCTAAACGACGACATGTATGCGATCGGCAGGGCAAACCAACTTTGCAACCTCTACGGCCTCGACACAATCTCAACCGGGGTCGTGGTCGGGTTCGCAATGGAGGCATACGAGAAGGGAATTATCACTAAAGAAATGACGGGTGGCCTAGAGGTCAAATGGGGTAGCCCAGATGCAGTCATCAAGCTAGTCGACATGATTGGCAACAGAGAGGGCATAGGGGACCTCCTCGCAGAAGGAGTTTATCGTGCCGCAAAGAAACTGGGACACGGCGCCGAGGAGTTCGCGGTCCACGTGAAAGGTCGCGAGGTCCCCATGCACGAGCCTCGGGGTAAGCGAAATGTGGGCCTCATGTACGCTGTTGGAGATCGAGGCGCCTGTCACATGGAGTGGGAACACGACGATTATTGGGAATCAGACCTCTACATGCGGCCTGAGCTCGGAATGACAGCAGACGCTTTGGGACCAAACCGGACGCTCCTGGACTACGGCCTCAGCAAGGTGAAGGTCGCGAAGATTCAAGGCGATCTCTGGTCAATGTGCAATAGCTTAGTCGTCTGCGTCTTCGACATCTACCCGGGCGGAGGCATCGAACACTCTACGCTTCTCGGCATACTCAACGCAGCCACAGGCTGGAACATGAGCATGGAAGAGTACATGCAAGCTGGCGCCAGAGCAGCAAACCTGACTAGGGCTTTCAACGCAAGAGAGGGACTGGGAAGGAAGGACGATCAGCTACCCAAACGAATAATGGAACCACTCCCTGACGGCCTATTCGCAGGAAAACCCTTCACACAAGAAATCCTAGACTCGATGCTAGACAACTACTACAATCTACGCGGTTGGGACAAGAAGACCGGAATACCAACTAGAACTACGCTTGACGGACTCGGTCTAGGTTACGTAGCCGAAGAACTAGGCAAAATGAACCGGCTACCCGGTTAATCTACATGAAACTCAGAAACATTGTTACACCGCTGGCGCAAGTCATCCTCCACCAGCCCACTCACTATTTGGAAATTGAGTACGGAGAGAATTCGGAATGCTTCCCATTAAATTCAGAGTAATCGCAATTTAATTAGAGACGTAGTATTTACTAAAGTCTTTTAGGCGAACTATGTCAAGTTAGTGCTTGAGGCATTTTGTTGGCAGTAGCTGCTCCACCTAGTGAGCATGTTTCCACAATAATGTCGACAAAGGTAGTCACCGTAAAGACAACGGATAAGGTCGCAAAAGCTCTGGGCCTCATGGTGAGGCATAAAATAGGTAGCGTAATCGTACTGGACAAAGCGAAACCAGTTGGAATTCTTACAGAACGCGACATCTCAACACGAGTTGCAAAGGGTCAAAATCTCAAAACTATGCCCCTGAAGAATGCGATGTCAAAACCGCTTGTTACCGCCCTACCGTCAATGGAGATCGAAGACGCAGTGGCTGAGATGGTGAGGAAGGACATTCGCCGACTCCCCATTGTCGAGGGAGACAAACTTGTTGGAATGGTAACGGAGCGAGACATAATGTACTGGCTAGTAAAGGTAGCATACGAGCCGAACATTCCTCAGGACCTGAAAGCGTTACTTCAAAGCAGGATAAACGCGCACACGCTTACGCCTTAGTCCGGATAACATAGCTTCAGATTGTCCGATGCGAATAAGGATCAGTCAGCTTAACGCAACAATATAGCGACCAGCAATCCGACACGGTTCACCGAGCGGAGCGTAGCTTCTTGTTCAGTTCAACCATGGTCGCTTCGACAAACCCTTAATAATAGCAGCAAGCGGCTTGGCAAATAATTTCACAGGTCCTCTAGTTGACGAGTTTAGAGCAAAACACCGAACGCGAACGCGCAATGAAGGAGGAAGGCCAACGCCTTATTGCGGAAGGAAGCAAACGCGGAATACATCTCAGACTATTAGGCGCAATCGCTTTTCAATTCCAATGTCCAAAGTATTCCTACCTCACGAAAAAATTGAACAGAGTTCTTACGGACCTGGACTTCGCAGCCTACTACAAGGAGTTTGATGGCGTCGTTAAGATGATGAGAGAGTTGGGGTACAGGGACGAGCCGATGGTGACTGCATTATGGGGCGAGAAACGAACCATCTGGGACCACCAAAGCAACGGTGTCCACGTTGACATTTTCTTCAATGGGTTGGAGATGAATCACGATGTTCCCTTCAAAGACCGACTTGACATCGATCCGGTAACCATCTCACTGGCTGACCTGCTCCTGGAGAAGATGCAGATAGTCCACATAAACGAGAAGGATATCATAGACAGCATAATGTTGCTGCGAGAACATGAGATCGGGGGCCCTGAACAACCTGGAACAATTGATGCTAAGTATATCGCAAAACTGCTCTCGAGCGACTGGGGATTCTATTACACATTCACAACTAATCTTAAGAAAATAGTGGACAACCTACCCAAGTATGAGGTACTGACGAACGAGGACAGAGAGGTTGTAACCTCCAAGGCGCAGAAACTTCAGAAACTCATTGATGACCAATCCAAGAGTATGGGCTGGAAAGTAAGGGCGAAAGTAGGACCGAAGAGCAAGTGGTATAGAGACGTCGAGGAAGTAAGACGTTAGACTAAGCTACAGGTTTTCCTGGTTTTTGGGAAGAAGTCTAGCGGCGTCCCTGAACTAACTTGAGCGCCGTCATCTGATTAGGAACATGCAGGGAGGGCTGTTTTAGTTTAGGAAGGTTCCGTCGTACATTTCATGCATCAGTTCTTTGGTGTTCTCTGGAGAGAGTTTTCTGGGGTTGAATCTTGGCAAGCTGTAGATGTATTGGCGCTCTTTGAAGAGGTACTCTGCGAACTTGTCTAGCTCGTTTTCTGGTACGTTCCAGCCTTTGAGCGTGGTTGGTAGTTCCATTTCTTCTTGAAGGTCTACGATTGCATGGATGAAGTAGAATGCTGCTCGGCGGTTGGAGAGGCCGTGAATCTCTTCTCCGAAAACTTGTCTCGCAACGAAGGCAAGCTTCTCTTCACAAGCTGAGGAGGCTGCGTTGAATTGAAGAATGTATGGCAGTACAACTCCGCATGCGGCTCCATGTGGTACGCCCCACCGTGGGCCCATTGCTTCCGACACACAGTGACCTAGTATTGCTGGTCCCCCGATCCAGGGATAGGCGATGACCATGCCACCGAGCATGGCGGCCGCTGACATGCTCCATCTTGCCTCCAAGTCATCGCCGTCATGGTAAGCGCGTCTAGCGTACTTGAAAACAAGTCTCGTAGCTTCAAGCGCTTGTGAGTCGGAAATTGCGTTGGCCTCACGGTCAATCAACGCCTCAACGTTGTGGCTTAGTGCGTCTAGTGCGGAACCGGCTGTTTGTCGGGGCGGGCAAGTCATGACCATTTTAGGATCTACGATGGCTACGTCTGCGAAGACATTGCTGCAGGCGATCCATGTCTTGTACAGGCCTTCGATGACAACTGCACAATTGGAGACTTCACTTCCTGTTCCGGAGGTGGTGGGAACTAGAATCTTGGGCTTAGCTGGGGCCTTGGTCTTATCTTCGGCTGGGTTCACGTAGGTCATTACGTCGTCAGGGTTCGTGAGACAGATTGCTGCCATCTTGGCAGTGTCCATGACAGCCCCACCACCGACGCCCACGACTAAATCGAATTTCCCCTCTCGCGCGAACTTGACGGCTGCCCTAACGCTCTCCGCATTTGGCTCGGCTTTGATGTCGTCGTAGAGTGTGGGTTCCAGGTGTTCTTTCTTTAGAAGGTCCACGACGGTGTCGGCCATTCCCGCTTTCTTAACACCCTTGTCCGTTACGACTGCGACCTTCTTTCCGAATTTAGCTGCTTCAGGTCCGAGGAATTGCTCCGTTGCACCATAAGCGTAGATGATTCGTTTTGGTTGATCGAACATTGCAACTCTGGCTACGTTAAGATTTGATTCGAACCCTTTGAGGCTGCTCATAAGATATTCCTGCGAGACAACTGGCGTGTGTTTTGGATTTAATACTAATGTGCCGATCCTATTTAGAAAACGAACAGTAAGAGATAATTGAGATCAAGAGAAAACTCGCATGTCAACTAATTATCCGCCAACCAAACAGGTACCTCACTAAGGTAAACAAGAAACCCAAGGCAAATCCGTTTACAGTAGGTTCCTATATCTCAGGTATCTATCAAGTGATTTACGAATCTGGCCACATCCTTAAGCGACTTAATACGATAAGAAGGATCGACGCCCGTAGCTGGTTGAATGTGCCGCCTGGATAAGGCGAAGAGTGAATTTGGTCCCCAAGCGGGAGCACTCAGCTCAGGTTCGAATAGGATTGCGTTGAAGCCGGCCTCCCTCGCTCCGCGAAAGTCTGCGTCAGGATTATCTCCTACGTGAATAACTCGCTCCGGCACTATACCGAGTTTGGCAATGGCTTCTTTGAAGATTCTCGCGTCTGGTTTACGCCACCCTACCTCGTTTGAGAAGATGGTAGCGTCGAAGTACTTGATGACATCGTACTTCTCCAGCATGCGGCGAAGGGCCTCCCCAGGGGCTCGTCCAGTGTTACTTACGAGTCCGATTCTAACGCCGAGCGCAGACAACTCTTCGAGGGCGCTCGGAACCGTCTCGTCTAATCTTGGAGGTAGACTCAGAAGTGGCTCTACATACCCATCCACAAGCGCCCGAGCTTCGTCTCCTGAGGTTGGAATTTTGTCAACATTGCCACCTGCCAGTTCAACGAGAGCGAGGATTTGTTCGAGGGTTGAGACCTCTCTGTTTTGATCCCAGACTTCTTGAAAGCGGGCTGCGCTTTCTTCGTACCCGCGCATAACCTCTTCAAGTGTCAGTGAAACGCCAATTTTCTCTAGTGCGTTATGGACTCCTTCGCACCTCATCCTGCCTCGTTTTAGGTCTAGCTCGGGTTTATCGAAGATTAGTGTCTCCCACAAGTCGAAGGTGACGCCTATCTTCTCGTTTTTGTCTTGCACATCTTCACCAAACACGAAGTGTCGTAAATGAATTTTTGCGGTCAGGAGTGTAGTGATTGAATTGGATGCGAAAAATAGCCTAATGGTTATTGTTACTCTCTGCAGCTAGAAATCATCAGCAATTTGGCTAATTACGCACGCGTAAGTGAAACACATCTGAGTACTGACCGGTTATAGGGAAAAGAAAGGAAACTGTTCACGGGCTATTGCCCAGAACAGTGTAGTGGGAAGGGTGGTTGAACGGTTAGCTTATGGAGGTTACGTTGATGTAATTTCCTGGGCAGGACGCGCCATTGGACGCAGTATTAGCACCTTGGAATGACTGACCGGTAACCGTCACCCATGTGCCTGGGGAAGGCACGCTAGATGGCAGGTTGTGCAGTGAGTAGAATTGGTAGGTTGTGCTTTCTTGGATGTATGCGTTTTGAATTGGGATGACTAGCTCTGTGCAACCGTTCGGGTTTTGGTAGATGAAGCCTTGGCATGAAGCAGTGCTATTTGTCCCGGAGGCCGTACACGGGGGTACGTAATTGCCGTTCATGTCATACGCGTAGTAGTAACCGTTGTAGTAGTATCCTACACCGAGAGGTGGAACAGCATTGTTGTACGGGCCTGGGTAGCAACCGTATTGCATGCAAACCTGGTTATTGCCCTGCCCGTTTCCGTATCCGAAGCCAGAATTCGTTTGAGTTACAGTGGCTGCTTGGTTCACTGTTTGGATACTGGTAACGGTTTGAGTTTGCGTATTCATCACGTTCTGCGTATTCGTTAGCATTTGCTGTTGAGTAACGGTCGTGGCGTGGGGGGTCATGGCCGTGTATCCGGCAAACCCTAAGCTCAGAATTGCAATAATGACGAGTCCGATTATTCCTGCTGTTTTTAGTCCTCCACGTCCTCCTTTGCTGGGTTGCGCTGACTGTCCAGAATTGTTCGGTTGGCCTGATTGACTCATTTATTTAATCGCCAAGGGCGGATTGCCCAAAATTTTGTTAAACCTATTTCCACTTAGTGGAAGCGGTTGTGAGTGAGTAGAAGCCATTCGATTGAAACCAAAAGCAATCGGTTATGTTCAGAAGTTTGCCCTGGCGAGAGACAAGATTCTGAATCTCGCCATATGTACGATTCATACAATTCGTTAATATCAAGCTCGAAGGCAAACTTTCGACAGAGCGGGGGCGGCACTCTACGAAACGATCTGCTTATGGCATAACGGTTTTGATTTTCCTTTTTGTTTCGGCAGTTGCGCTTGGCACTGTTACTGCTGCCTCTGCGGACCCCTGCGCGTTACAGTTGGGTTATCCGATTATGCCAATTTCATATGTTAATTCAGCCACCCAGGTTGTGGTCCCCTTATCGGCCTCCTGCTCCACTCAATTTGGAAATCAACTCTTCGCAACAGGCACAGCCTACGATTTGACAACTAACACAAACGCAGCATCTGCGAATACCGTCCTAACCTCAGATAACGGTGGTTACACATTCAACGGACAACTTGGCTTCAACCTGCCACCCTCTACGCAAGGCCATTGGTTACAAGTCTCAATAACCGTCTTCAGCAACCAAAATGGCAATAAACTCACTTCGAACGGCGAAGCATTTCAAGTGAACGCGGGAATGACTGAGGTAGTCACGACAACACTAACCCAACAGGTTCCCACAGAATTCGCTCCACCCCTCAGCAACAGCGGCACTGGACACCCACGGTATGTTATCCTGGGATACGTAGCAATCGCCGCAATACTTGCAACGGTCATAATCGTCACTGTTGCCCTAGTTGTATACTCACGACAGCCAAGGTCATACTACCCGGCTCAGCCGCGAGTGGGATA
>DATIYC010000162.1:0-4864 GCA_035517955.1 Candidatus Acidiferrales bacterium
CCAACCGCTACTAGGCATCCACGGACACATTCACGAATCACGAGGCTTCGTGAAAATTGGGCGAACGCTCTGCATCAACCCAGGCAGCGAATACGGTGAAGGAATCCTTCGCGGGGCACTCATCAACCTAGACGAGAACAAAGTCAAGAGCTACTTACTCACCCAAGGATAGAATAGCAAACCCAGAAGATCTAGTCTGGCTAAACCGGGCTAGATCTAGGCTTCTACTGAGCTACGTTAGAGGTGCGGGCGAAGGATTTTACCGTCCTTGATTCATGGTGTCTTAGGAATGTTGAATGGGCGAAAGAACTGTGCTCGATGCCATCGGGGAGAGCTGCCCATTCGATTCCATACTCATACGGAAGATGAGAGCAGCAGTAAACTCGCTTCTTCAACTTAACCTCAAGCGTTTCCGAGTTCCACAAGTAAACCTGGCCAAGTATTCCGCACTGGACGTTATGAAACAGGCATTAGAGCTCCTCTTCGAGTTCTCCCCCTCCGAGAAGAACTACCGCGAGGCAATGCGAACAATTCGAGTATACTCGGAGGGAGACGAGGAAATGTCACAACTGTTGCAGGAAAACTTCCGTCTCATTGCAAACGCTGTCTATAACGCCTACTCTGGCCAACGCCATGCTGAGTCCTTGAAGCCAGAAATCCTATTCCTACAAGGAATACCATTCCAACTAAGCGAACTTCAGCAGTCATTCAGGTTCGTAGGCGTCAGGCCACCAGACATTGCTCCACCGAGCGTAAAACGAACGGTTTTCCTTGACGAACATTTTGAACCATACAAGCTGCTACTTGCCAGCGAAAACTCTCAAGTAAGTTTCGAGAAGGGCCGAGAAGAGCATTGGGCTGGAGTTATCCAATCAACTTTGACACAGGAAAGGGGAAAGGCCCTGATTCGTGCGGGAGTTGAACACTTAGACGTATCAGGCATCCCGGTTTTCAGAGCGATGAAGCGGATTCGTGGTGGCGAGACTGGAAGACTAGTGAGCCTGCTTCGAAACGATGCTATAGATGTGAAAATAGTAGCAAAGATTGCTGATGTGAATGAAGTGTTCGGAAAATAGGTGAACGAGGCTACTTTTTCTTCTTCGGAGCCAGGAGAAGCTTCTCGTATGTGAAACCTGCCAAGAGTGCCCCGGCAATTGGTCCAATCCAGTATACCCAGAAGCTTGAGAAGTCTAGGGCTGCAAATGCTGGGCCGAGCCACCTTGCTGGGTTCGCCGCGCCTCCGGTAAGTGGTCCGGCGATTAGTATGTCGGCGGTCAAAGTCATTCCGATGAGTAAGCCAGAGGCGGCTGATGGAACTTTGTCGGTGTAGAGGACAGCGTAGACTGAGAGCATGAGGAAGAAGGTGATTATGAGTTCGATTATTGCCGCAATAGGCTCACTGGATGAGATGAATGGTTGGGGTGCGGGTAACCCGAATTTTACGAGAGAGCCATTTCCCGGTTGAATGAGTATGTCTACTCCGCCTGCAAGACAAGCGCCCAGAATCTGAGCCAACAGGTATGCAACGCCGTCATCTGCTGGTAGTTTTCGAAGTGCGACGGCGGTGATTGTTATGGCGGGGTTTATGTGGCAACCTGAGATGTGCCCGATCGTGTAAACCATAACCATCAGGATTAGCCCATGTGCTAAGGCTATCGCTAGAAAAGAAGTGGTTGGCGTGGACATGCCCAGGACGGGGAAGAAAATTATCACGGACATGGTTCCGAAGAAAACGAGTGCGAAGGTTCCGATGAATTCTGCGACGTAAGCTTGTCGTCCCATCTTCAATGCGAGCACCGGGAAACCGGCGTAGCAGCCGCATTTGCTATAAAGGTTTCAGCTTTCAGCAACAGCAAGAATTGAAATGAGAATCAGGATTGCGCCTAGCAGAGTTACAGTAGTGTAACTCTCACCTATCAATAACGTTGAGAGTATCATGGCGCACACTATTTCCAGCATGCCTATGACTGAGGCAATGGTCGCGGTCACACCTTTCAGACCCGCGATCCACATGGCATATGGCAGAACTGTACAAACGATCGCACTAATACCGACCCACTCCCAACCCTGCGTTCCAATGGCGTGAAGCTTGAGCCCTCCCAAGATTATGGCGGCCGGTAAGAGGCAAATCGCAGTTACTAACATGACCGTGGTCGAGAGTTCAATAACATCGCCTTGATCACGCATCAGCACTTGCTTATGGAAAACCATGAAAAACGCCCAAACAAGCCCCGCTACGAAAACCAGAGCATCTCCAAGCAACTCTCCGCGTGCAAGAGTTGAAAGATCACCATTCGTTGTGATCAGTCCAGCACCTATGACGCCTAGGATGACACTAAGTTTCTTGCGCACGCCAAAAGATTCGCCAAAAACCTTCCAACTCAGGATGGAGATTGCGATTACGTTTAGATCAACCAAGAGTGCCGTTTTGGCCGCTGTTGTGTAAAGTAGCCCGACGAACTGAAGTGTAAAGCCAACCCCGTTGAGAATACCGAGAGCCCAGATGGCGGGTTCTTTCAGTGTAGATAAAGCGTTTAGCTCGAACCTTCTTTGAATTGCCAGAACAAGCAGGAGGATGAGGGCTGCGGATGCTAGCCTTAGGAAGGCGAAGTCGTAAGCGTCAATGTATTCTAACCCTATTTTGACGCTGACGAAGGAACCGCCCCACAGGACGCTGGATAGGATTAGCAGTGCCAGTGCGGAGTTGTTTGCTTCCTCAACTTGAGGGCGCAAGCTACTCATTTACGGTTAAGGGGCTAGAGGAACGAATTGCTTAGAGTTGCTCGCCTATTCGATAGGTGTAGATCGTGTGTCCGAGCAACTCGTCATATATGGCGCTGGGTTTCCAGCCGGGAACCTTGAAGTCGTGAGAAACTACTCGCGCACCTTGCTTCAGTTCTGATTCTAGTTTTGGTCTGAGGCGTTCGTTGGCGCTCGAGGTTAAGTAAAGCGTGATTACATCTGCATCCGAGATATTAACGTCGAAGAAGTTTCCCTGAATCACCCGAACCTTATCCTCAACGTTTAGGCGTTTGATTTCTGTTCTAGCACGCTCGACGAGGTCTTCCCTTAACTCAATTCCTGTTGCTTTCGCCCCAATTTCTTTGCCCGCCAAAATAATCAAGCGTCCGTCACCGCATCCCATGTCGTACAATGTGTCTCCTTGCTTGATTTTCGAGAGTTCCAGCATTTTCTTTGCGACCTCAAGCGGTGTTTGAACGAAAGGCGCGATGCTCATTTGATGAGGCTTCCCGAAGATGCGGCTCTGGTGCTGAGTGATTTATGCGTATCGTCGCTCGGCGTCGGTGCGTTCCGGTTTGGCTGTCTTCGTTCCTGCCGGCAAGCTCTTCTCTTTCTTTCCAGTCCACCTAACGTCCTCTTCGAGAAAGCGAACACACACATCCTTGAATTGAGTGAAAATCTCCTTCAATTCGTCCTGGCTGAAGGTGTCAATGAAAGTTGGGTTCCTTAGCCAACTGTCCCAACCTCGCACGCTCTCAAACAAAGCAGAGTTCATTCGAATCAAGGACGCGTAAAGCCCTAAGCGGTCAACTGGATCCAGTTTCTTGATCTCATCCAAAGCTTTGGTCCGTTCTTCGGTCCAAGACAATGACTCAGAGACACCTTCCCGGCTCGCACTGGGCTAACCGTAATTTAGCCTTATTCCCCTAACCATCGACCTACTTCCGCATTATTCGTTAATTGACTGTCCTGAAACGTGTTGGTCGCGCCAAGGCTTACATATGGTTAAGCCCCCAGAACGGACACGACCGAGATGAACAGAGTAACACCGATCGTGATCAAGTTAGCAGAAACGAAAATAGATCCACAAGGACTACAAAAGTTCGTTGAGCAGTACAACGCAGTTGAGTGGGTTAACAGAGTCAGGGGGACGCAACCAAACGACACAGAGTTCCTGATTGAACTCGCGGGAAGAGCGTGCTATAAGTCCTATGGGGTTGGGCTTAACCCGAATGTGACTAAGATTCGGCAAGATTCACGCGAATACCTGACCAACGTCTTGGACAAAGGTGATGGAAGTATACTTGAACACGCGACGGTTACGTTCGCATTTCTCAACGTTAGCCGGGTTTTCACTCATGAGATTGTTCGTCATAGAGCGGGTACGGCGATTAGTCAAGAGAGTTTAAGGTACGTGCGCCCTCGAGAGATATCCTTGTGGCTTCCCCCTGACTTGGAGAGAGTGTCAGGAGATTTCCAAGAAGTTGTTGAAGAGATCACTCGCGATTACCATAAACTCGAATCAAAGTTCGATTGGGATAAGATGCCTTTCGACGATAAGAAACGCGTCACGTCGGCACTGCGCCGAATTCTTCCAGATGGAATTGCGACAAACATAATCTGGACGGCGAACCACCGAACCCTGCGCTGGGTAATCGAGATGCGAACCAACCCGAGTGCTGAGGTTGAGATTAGGAAGGTATTCGATGAGGTCGCTGAGATATGCATTAAGGATTTTCCGTTGCTATACGCGGATTTTGTAGCTAAGAAACTGTCAGACGGAACAACTCAATACGAACCGAAGTACTCCAAAGTTTAGAACCGCCCTTCGACCAGTGAGAAGAATTGTCGGAACCATTTTGGAAGACTGCTATTTCGAAGGTGGAACCCAACAAAATCATCGTCCGCGGCTACAACTTAATGGATCTCATAGGGACATACAGTTACGCGGATCTCACCTATCTTCTCTGGCGAGGCGAAATTCCACCAAACAACCATTCCCGCATGATGGACGCTTTACTGACCATCTGCATCGAACACAGCCTAAATGCCCCCTCAGTGGACGCGACACGCTTCGTCGCTTCCTCCGGCGTTCCATTACAGTCTGCCGTAGCCGCTGGCG
>DATIYC010000163.1:0-4888 GCA_035517955.1 Candidatus Acidiferrales bacterium
GGCCCACTACTCAACTCCTACGGCCTAGTTCTTGGTATTACGTCAGCGGATGTTAGTGGTTCCCAAGGGGTTGGATTCGCTATTCCATCGGATACTATAATGCGAGAACTTCCATTATTAATCCGCACAGGAACATACAACCTGCACCCGTACCTCGGCATTCAAACGGATGACATGGATTATCAGCTAGCGCAATCGATGGGAACAAACACCACATACGGCGTCTTAATCGAGAAGACCGATCCCGGCAGTCCTGCCGAGAAAGCTGGCCTAAGAGGTGGCCAAACCACAGTCGACATTGCTGGTAACAGCTATGTAACCGGCGGCGACATAATCGTCTCCGTAAATGGTACGCGGATCGTAAACTACGACTCACTCGCAACCTACCTGGAAAGGCATGTAATCGCCGGCCAAACCATTCAGCTAGGGATAATCAGATCAAACCAGTTGCTCTACCTGCAGGTCGCCGTGGGTTCCCTGTCATCCTAGCCCACAAACAACTCAAAGATCCTCAGCGAGTGTAGAAAAATCAACTCTTCACTTAGCTCTGCGACTTACATGTCAAAGATGAAAAGCAACCAAGTACCAATAATCGACATAAGATCTGCGATTCGAGATCTTTCAAACTGAAATAATTTTTGCTGTCTTCTTGGCCGTTTAGAAATGGTCCTTGGAGTTCATCAAGAAGCTCGCGATCGGACATTGCCCTGAAAGTCTTAAAGTCGCTAATTCTTACGCACGGTTTGTACAGGACTGTGGGTAAGTGACTCAAACGCAAAACGTCAACTTATACGCATACGTAAACGGAAGATACGTTCGACGCGAGGAAGCGTCGATCTCCATTTACGACCACGGCTTTCTCTACGGAGATGGCGTCTACGAGGCCATTCGCGCATACGACGGAATCGTATTCAAACTCCGAGAACACCTAGACCGGCTCTATGAATCCGCAAAGTCAATCAAAATTGAACTCCCATTCGAGAAACATGAACTTGGTCAAATGGTCGTTGAAGTACTAAAGAAGAATCAACTGAAGAACGGCTACGTTAGAATCATTGTATCACGCGGAACAGGAAAAATGGGGATCGACCCCAGAAACTGTACCAAGCCAACTGTAGTTATAATGGCAGAATCACGTGAACCATTATCGGGAGAGAAAACGAAAGGCATCTCCGTCTTAATATCCTCGCTCCGCCGCACACCGGCATGGTCACTTGACCCACGAATTAAGACGCTAAACTACCTCAACAACGTGCTAGCCAAAATTGAAGCCATAGAAGCCGGCGTGGAGGAAGCGATCATGCTTAACGAACAGGGATATGTTGCGGGGACATCAACGGAGAACATTTTTGTTATAAAGAACGGAACCGTAGCAACCCCCCATCCATCATTAGGCGTTTTGAAAGGCATCACGCGGGACGTAGTGATGACAATTATTAAAGAACTGGATTGTCCGCTGGAAGAACGATCAATAACGGTTCACGAGCTATACAACGCAGATGAAGTGTTCGTAACAGACACTGCGGCAGAACTCGTCCCAGTAATCAACGTTAGTGGCAGAGTCATTGGTGCGGGCAAAGTTGGTCCGTTTTTCACAAAGATAACTGCGCGATATCGAGAACTAGCAAGCAGCCCTCAAGAAGGAATAGTGATCGAATAGGTTAGAACAATCCTGCTCAACTGGCTCCAGAATGGATCAAGTCAGAGTCACTCCGTGCTTGAATAAAACAACCAAAACAATCACCACCGAAACGTCCAGCACCTTGCAACCGCGTCCAACATTTCCTATCATTCTTTGAGTAAACTTAACGAGTGACCGCATTATAGCGTGTCTTCACAATTCGGAACTCCCCACGCAAAGTTATCTACCAACCATGAACTTGTGCTAAACGGAACAAAGATGGAACCGGCCTTAGTCAAAACGCTTGAATCAATTGTCGGCAAGGACGAAGTTATCACAACACGCGATAGAATGATGAGTTATCTCTCTGACGAAAGCCCCCCGTTGCTTGAGCCGAAACCCGCCAACGACGTTATCGTGGTGAGACCCTCAGACGTAAACCAGGTTTCGGCCGTTCTCAAATTCGCCAATGAACACTCAATCCCGGTTGTAGCCCGCGGCGGCGGAACCGGACTTGTTGGCGGCGCGGTCCCAACACGCAATGGCATCGTTCTCTCCTTCGAACGCATGAATCAGATTTCGGTCGACAAAGACAATCTCATGGCGGTGGCTGGAGCTGGGGCAACGTTAGGTGCTCTCATCGAAGCGGCAGGGCGTGCTGAGTTGGCCTTTCCACCTCATCCTGGAGACGAGAACGCACAGATAGGAGGACTGGTTGCGACGAACGCCGGGGGAGCAAGGGCGGTTAGGCATGGGGTGATGCGAAATCAGGTTCGGGGTGTTGAGGTTGTTCTCCCAACCGGCGAGATATTGAACCTTGGCGGCAAGGTGCACAAGAACAACACGGGTTACGATTTAATGCAGTTAATGATTGGAAGCGAGGGCACGCTCGGCGTCGTGACACAAGCGACGATTCAACTCTACGCTAAATCCGGTGCATCACTCACACTTATCGTTCCGTACTCAGACCGACGAGCAGCGATAGCTACAGTTCCAAAAATCTTGCAACAGGCCGGAGCCCCACTCGCAATCGAATATGTTGAAAAAGATTTGGTGGAAAGGTCTGCGAAACAACTAGGAACACGATGGCCGGTTACAACCGGAGATTACTATTTGATGATAATTGTCGCAGAAGGCACGCGCGATGAAGTGCTAGCATCAAGCCTAAAGATCTCAGAGATCTGTAAGCAAAATACGAACTTCGAAGTATTCGCTGCAGAGTCCCAGCGAGACCAAGATAACATACTGAAGATCAGGAGCAACCTCTACGAAGTACTCAGAGGAGGAATCTATGATATTTTAGACATTGTCGTACCCATAACCGATCTCGAAAAGATCGTGGCGTTCATCGAGCAACTATCCAAGAAATACGACGTAGCTCTACCAGTCTACGGCCATGCAGGAGACGGAAACCTCCACGTGCACCTGATGCAGAAGCCGGGAGGGATCATGAATTACGAGGCCTTAACTGATGAGATTTATCACGCCGCAACAGCAATTGGCGGTGTCATTACTGGCGAACATGGGATCGGGAAGACTAGGACCAGTAAGATCGCAAAATACCTTAGCAAAACCGAGATAGAAATAATGAAGAAAGTGAAGGAGGTCTTCGATCCGAATAACATCTTAAACCCTGGGGCAAAGGTTCCAGCCTAGCATCCCACACTGACCCAGAGTCGGAGCTAGTCACTGAGCTGAAACTTACAATTATCCGTAGATATTATTCGAGGGTTACAGGAGTCCGCCGCCGAGCAGCGTCCCGCATCGACCACAATGTCGTGCGAACGGTGGGTTTCTCATGTAGCATGTAGGGCAAATGCCAGTGTGCGATGGTGCTGGGATTCGGGGTAGCGGAGTTCCACAGAAGAGACAGTAAGCGTTGGTAGGGGGATTATTCGTTCCGCAAACGACACAGTATCCATACCTAAACAAAGGTTGAATCAAATCCTTATTCCAGCCTCTAGGCGTGCAACAAATAAAAGCGTTTACGGCACCGTCCCTACTACGGTCCAAATTGCATGACTCTATGACGAACTCTAAGCAACCGAGGGCTCTTCTCTCGTGGTCCTCTGGCAAAGATAGTGCAATGGCCCTATACCGAACGCTGGCAGCAAAGGAGTATGAGGTTGTGGGATTACTCACTACGATCAGCGATGAGTTTCATCGCGTCTCTATGCATGGGGTTCGGGAGGAACTGCTTGAGACGCAGGCTCAATTGGCGGGCTTCGAGTTGGAGAAGGTGATGATTCCATACCCTTGTCCTAACGCAATTTATGAAGAGAAGATGCGTGATGCGCTTGTTCGCTGGATTCGAAAGGGAATTTCGCACGTCATCTTTGGAGACTTGTTCCTGGAGGACATCCGCAGGTATAGGGAAGAAAAACTAGCTCAACTGGGGCTCACACCGGTTTTTCCTGTTTGGGGGACGGAGACGAGCGCGTTGGCTAGGGAGATGCTGAGGGTTGGTTTCCGTGCAGTGATAACATGTGTCGACACGAAAAAGCTCGAGCGAGAATTCGCAGGCCGCGAATTTGACGAATCATTGTTAGCTGATTTGCCTAAGAGCGTGGACCCTTGTGGAGAGAATGGTGAGTTTCACACATTTGTTTACGACGGGCCAGTTTTCAAGCGCCGGATTCTAATTCGTGTTGGTGATATTGTTAACAGAGATGGTTTTGAGTTCGCGGACATCCTTCCTAAGGATTTATGACCGACGTGATTTCTTGCGAAGTAAGTAGATTGGGATTAACACGATAATTGCTATTTGAAGAGCAGAGCCGATCACGAAGGTCAGGGAAGCTAGTGAGATGCCGGCTTGAACGAACGCGAAGTGTTCGGGGCTGGAGAGTGACCCCGTGAGGGTTATAATAGCCATAACGAAAACTAACGGATACGCGAATTTGTTGTCAGAGGCAACTAACACCGCAACCGCCAGGTATGCCAACCACCCGATTAGAACGGCGATAAACAGCCACTGTGGAGCTGTGCAATAGACCTGGTAAAGTAATGCGACACCCAGCACGACGGAAAGGTAGACCAGTACATCAATCGTAGATTTTAGCGAGGGCAAGAGTTACTCCACACAAACGGTTAAGGTAAGAAACAGCCGCTCTCCCATATCAAGTTAGAAGAAAAGGAAGAGAGGGTGGGTTAGGTGTGGGGAGTTAGTGTTTCAGTTCTTCGATTCTTTCCGTTACGCCTTTGAGCTCATTCTCGAGGTTGCTCTTGTATTCCTCAAGCCACTCGACTTTCTCTTCCTTAGTCAGG
>DATIYC010000164.1:0-5657 GCA_035517955.1 Candidatus Acidiferrales bacterium
TCCAGACATGTTTCATATGCCGTACTACATCGGAGAGAGTGACTTCTGATTTGGCGCTTTCATTTCTCTTCCAGTCCTGCTTGAGAAATTTGTTATACGGAACGATGCCGATCACCGCATCTCTCTTTACAAGTGCTTGTATCATTTCATCGCTCAATTGTCGGTCCGTGGGTACGTAGGTGCGGCAGTTGGAGTGGCTAGCGAGTACTGGTCCGTCAAACAACTCCAAGGCTTCAAAGAAACTCTCCTCAGCCAGATGGGAAACATCCAACGCTAGTCCTGCTCGTTTCATCTGAACCATCAGTTCCCGGCCGGCTGGTGTAAGCGGGCCTGGGTCTCCTGTCCCGCCGGCGTATCTAGTGCGGTGCCAAGCTGGGGCGATTATTCGAACACCAGCATCAAACCAGCTCTTTGCCTCGTTTGGCGTGATGAGCGGGTCTGCTCCTTCCATCAAGAGAACCAAGCCGATGCGCGGTTCTTTGGAAGCTAATATGAATTCAAGATCACTTCGAGTCCTTACCAGTCTAACAAGCGGATTGGCAGTCAATTTCACGTAGTACTCTAACTGACCTTTTGCTTGTTCGTGCGCTTCCTCTGGAGTCCTGTAACACGTGGCACCTCCAGCGAATTCAGCGTGTTCTGCTGGAGCGACCCATATGGTTGCAAAGACCACTCTGACGCCGCCCCGGAGAAGTTCAGGTAGTCCAACAGTTGCCGTTCCACGCGCACGCTGAACATTAACACCTTCTACTACTCGTTTTTCGAGGGCGGACTTGAGAAAATCACGGCCTTGAAGCGCATTGAACGCTATATCCTCGTGACCATCGACTATAATCGCGGGCTGTGAACGAACGAGAGAGTCTGAGGACTTCAATACCCACTCATCTTACCGAATTGTAATACACGCGAAGACGATTCCAGCTGCAATACAGAGCGCAAAAGAAACGATCCAAAGGGCACTGTAGCCCGCGGATTGGAGCATGAACGATGCTAAAACTGGTCCAATGACGCCGCTTGCTTGTCCGAAAAAGTTCGTGATCCCATTCACACTGCCTGCCCTATCCGCCCCACAAACCAGAGAGGCAAGAGTTGTGCTTGCGGGGGTGATTATGAATCTGAAGAAACCTATCAAGATCGAGATCCCAACCAATGCATAGATGTCGCGGGTGAATGAGAAGGCTAACAGAAGAATCGCATACATAATGACCGCGGACGCTAAAGTAAATTGGACTTTAAGCCTCTTCATGATGTGTCCTGAAATAATTGTGGCTGGCAAACCAGCGACCGCTAATGTCGAATAAATTAGGCCGGAGTTCAAACTTGAAATCCCTAGTGTAAGGAGGTAGGAATATGAGTATAGTGCAAGAATCCAGTACGCCAGAAAAAACAGGAAGCTTGCGACACAGAGAAGGATTACGCTCTTTTCCTTGATCACACTATAGTCAACCGACTCTTCTTGTCGAGCGGTGTTTTCTGTTGATACAATTAGTAAGGCAAGCATTAGACAGACTAGCGTCAATACATAGAACGGAACCCTCCAACCGAAAGTTGATGCTGTAACCGGTAATGCTAAGCCGGTGAGAACCAGTGCACTAGGCCATGCTAGGCTGTAGTAACCAATAGCCACAGACAAGTCCTTTCCCCGGAATAGGGCCGCAATCATCTTCACGGTTGCCGGATAGATCCACCCGGCGGCAAGGCCAGTCATCAGACTTGCCACTATCTCAATTCCAACGGTCCATGCGAACCCACTCAAAGCAGTGGACACAGTTAGTCCGAGAAGCGCTACTCCAATAATCTTCTTGGGAGAGACCTTATCCGCGAGAAACCCGGCCGGGAGCTGAGTAAAGGAATAACCAACAAAAAACATCGAAAAGATCGCGCTATTATCCGCTACAGTCGTGTGCAATGTTGAGAAGCTGGATAGTATGGCCCACGAGAGTCGAGCGAAGTAACCAACCAAGAACGCCAAAGAACAGACAGCCAGAATGACTCGACGATCTTTGATTTCGATGTACAAATTTGCTCCTCAAAATTTCATTTTTCTTTGACAACAGATTTCCGTATCTAGATATTCTTAAATAGCAACTTTGTGTATCGCCGCTAATTCGAGGCGTGTCTTTACGGTCTCACAAAAAGTTCTCATCGCGTCAGTAGTTATTGTTTTGGTAATTGTTGGTGTCGGGGCTGCGGCCTTCTATATGTCACAGACACCTATGTCTTCAAGTTCAGCAACTGAATCAACAGCTGCAACATCAGTGCCGATGACCACGGCTCAACTAGTTACCGTCAACCGGTATGTTGGCGGGCTCACAACCGATGAAGCTCCTGTTTACTCAGCTATCGTTGAAGGTTTCTATCAGCAGAATGGAATAAATCTGAATCAAATAATCCTAGGCGGTACATCGGCGGCCGTAACAGCAACAGCTAGTGACAGATCTGGCTACGCTTTCGCCCTTGGCGATATATTGGATCTTGTTGTGTTATCTACATCAAACTCGAGTTTTCCGCAAGTTGTTGAAACGGGAAGTACAGGGATCGTAAATCCGATCGCCGTCATGACTCTGGCAAGCAGCAACATCAACACTCCAAAGGACCTAATCGGTAAAACCATCGGTGTCCCGTTCGGAAGTTTGAGCTACAAGGAATTCACCATATTCCTTCAACATAATGGAATAAGCGCGAACCAAGTGAACATTCAAAACGTAGGATTCGATACAATTGATCAAGCACTGTTTTCACACAAGATTGACGCCGACGTACACTTCTATGCCGCATCTATCTCTACTGAAGCACAGAGCTACGGTGAGACCCTCAAGGTCATGTTCATTTCACAATATGGCGTTCCACCGATCGGTTCAGGCGTCGTTATGCAACAGTCGCTAATTTCAAAAGACCCTAGAGTGGCTGGGGCGATCACGAACGCAACTCTCTGGGGATACTGGTTCTGCATTAAGAACCCTGATCAATGCGCAATGGACTTCGTCAAGCAGAATCCGAATTACAATTTTACGTCGGTGGATTCCGATTGGAAGTCTGCCCTAGTTGACGAGGTGGGCTACAATGTCACCACGATTGGAAACTGGAACGCTCTTCAATTCGGATACATCAATGGCACTCAGGTTGCTAACATCGTTAATCTTACAACCAAACTCTACAACATCACCGCACAAGTCAATCCCTCGTCGCTGTACACAAATCAATTCACTCAAGCTCCACCGATGGCCTCGCCTAGCCTGTCGTTGTTTGCCAATTCATTGGCGTCACACTCAAACACTTCTCTGATAGACCAAGCAATACTATTCTCCGATTCAGCAGAATCACTAAACTCGTAAATCTTTCAAACTCACGCTAACAATTTCTTCGCAAACTCCCAGATGTCTGCGATGCGCTTACCGGCCACGTCAAGGTACGCGACAGCAATTAGGGAGAACCTTCCGGTAATAGGCACCCTAATAATAGTCGTAGTTCTCTGGCAGTTTTTAACCGAGTCCGGAGTTATCCCCCAATATCTCTTGCCTTCTCCAAGCAGCATTGTCCTAACGTACTTTACTTCAAAGGTAGATTGGGCTGGACAAACACTAGTAACGCTTCGTGAGATACTCGTCGGTTTCGCGCTTGGGACAATCTTGGGGATTGCCCTAGCATTTCTCGTGGCCGAATCGAAGATTCTAAGCAAGATAATGATGCCATATATCGTAATGACCCAAGTTCTTCCCCTGGTTGCAATTGCTCCAATAATCTACATAACTTTCGGATTCAACGACACATCAAGAATCATCCTAGTCATCCTAATTTCCTTCTTCCCTGTCGTGATCGGAACAGAAACAGGACTTATTGACGTTGACAAGAATCTGGTGTACTTGTTACGAACGCTTGGGGCAGGCGAATTCAAAGTGTTTTACAAGATAAGGTTACCAAACTCACTTCCACACATGTTCAACGGACTCAGAATCTCAATGACGGGTGCGACTATCGGTGCAATCGTTGCAGAATTCGTGAGCTCAAATGCAGGGCTTGGATATTTGATTACTACTTCACTGACCACTTATGAGATAAGAACGTCATTCGTCGCCGTCTTCATCCTCGCAGCTCTTGGGCTAGTACTCTATGGTGCAGTCACTATACTAAGCCGACTCCTCATGCCATGGTTCAAGGGGAACTAAAGGAGACTTGTTCGATTGCCTTCCTTATTCTCGATGCAGCACGTAGGCAAGACGTACGGAACGATTACCGGCGAGAGTGTCGAAGCCCTACGCGATGTCTCCTTCGATCTAGATGAAGGAGAAGTGCTTGGCATAGTTGGACCAAGCGGCTGCGGAAAGAGCACTTTGCTCAGGCTTATGACTGGACTAGAGCCACCCACCACAGGGAAAATAGAGAGAGTAGAAAGCACAGGAAAGTTTCGCGTAGGCTTCATCTTTCAGGACTCAAGCCTCGCGCGTTGGCGTACGGTCCTTGAGAACGTAAGGCTACCGCTCGAGGTTCTCGGAATAAAGGATGAGACCAACATCAAGAAAGTGATCGAATTAGTCGGCCTCTCAGGTTTCGAGAAAGCGTATCCGTCAGAACTCTCCGGCGGCATGCAAAGGAGAGTAGCCATAGCCCGCGCCTTAGTTCACCAGCCCACCGTTCTGCTGATGGACGAGCCATTTTCAGGGGTAGACGAGATCACTAAAGAAGTTCTTCAAACCGACCTCAACTATTTGATAAGAACCTTGGCGGTTACAGGGGTTCTTGTAACGCATGATATCGACGAAGCAGTATACCTCTCCGATCAGGTCCTATTGATGTCAGCTCGTCCTGGAACCATCGTTCAGAAAGTGAACGTAACGCTGCCGAAAATAAGGGGCCCACATGTCAGAACGGAACCTGACTTCGTCAATTGTACCGCTCAAATCCGAGAAAAACTACTATTGATTCTTCCGAAAACTAGCCTGAAACGAGAGAACACTAGCTAAGTCGAAGATGTGAAGAGGGAGATAATTTGAACAATCGAGCGATCAAGTTCGCTTTTCGTGAAGAAAAAACTCCTATCTTCGCAGACCTACTTGAGGAAGACGCACCCAACACGTCAAATGCGATTTGGAATGCGCTACCCGTTCGGTCGAAGATGTTACACGACATATGGTCAGGGCATCTGGTTTTCGTTCATATCGATACGGCGATCAAACTCCCGGCGGAAAACCTCCTGACCTATTTGCCAACGGTTGGCGACGTATACTACTACTACCGACCTCCGCACTACTTTAGAGGAGCGCCATACGGTGAAACCGAAGCTGCCGAGATTGGACTCGTTTACGACCGTGATTCGAGACCTCAGGGAGCGAGAGGACCGAAAGCAGTGAACATATTCGCACACGTAAGAGAATCGGACGTAAAGAGACTGAAGAAAGTTTGTGAGTTGATGCTTTTCGAAGGGGCGAAAGATGTCGAAATCACACGAGGATAAGGTTATACTCCATTGAACAAGATTCTCTTAACTCTAGATGGCGTCGAAGCAACTGGCACATTGTATAATGAGCACGTTCCCAGAACTTGCGAAGCCCTCTGGAACATCCTGCCAGTCTCGGGAAAGGCAATTCATGCAAACTGGTCTGGAAGGGAGATTATGTTGCACCTAGAAGGCGAGAAGGTGTTTCGCCCTCCACAGGAAG
>DATIYC010000165.1:0-11507 GCA_035517955.1 Candidatus Acidiferrales bacterium
AACTAAATGTCTATAGCCGTAAAATGACGGTACCAAAAATATACCCGTGCACAGCTCATCTACCACAATCCGTTTGGTGGGATTGTCTAGGGATGATTGAAGCGATTAACAGGCCTGCAATTAGCGGCCTTGCAGCAGAAGACCCTGCACTCGAAATGAGAGACAAACTAATGCTGTTTGGTCAATTTGTGGGCGATTGGCATATCTTGGAAGCACGCTTCCCCAAAGCCGGGATATGCGTTCATGCCATCTTCAATCGGATGACTTGGCTCGACGAATTTACTCAAAGCAAACGACCCAAAAAAAGGAACACTTGATCTATTAACGCACCGAGTAGCCAGATGCCTCACACTCACGAGGTTTGCCAGCACGATGCAGCTTAACCAAAACCATCACAAATGAACACATCCTAGCGACCTTAAGGTTCAAGAAGAAAGCTACTAATGAGAGGCCACCACGACTACTGCGATTCGATCATATGGGAGATGAGAAAATGAAAATGCGAGAGTTAGGCAAGACAGGATTGAAGATTTCAGCCATTGGTTTGGGCTGCATGGGGATGTCAGAATTTTACGGGAAGCGAGACGATGATGAATCAGTGGCCACCATACATCGCGCAATCGATCTTGGTGTGAACTTTTTTGACACAGCCAATATTTACGGGCCGTTCATAAACGAGGAGCTGGTTGGGCGCGCGATTCGTGAGCGCAGAGACGAAGTGGTCTTAGCTACGAAGTTCGGTATTGTACGCGACCCGGCGAACCCGAAACTTCGAGGAGTTAGCGGGAAACCTGAGTACGTTCGTGAGTGTTGCGAGGCCAGCCTAAAACGGCTAGGCGTCAAGACAATTGATCTCTACTACCAGCACAGGGTCGACGCGAATACTCCTATTGAAGATACGGTTAGGGCCATGGCTGAGCTGGTTAAGGAAGGTAAGGTTAGGTACTTGGGCCTCTCGGAGGCTTCACCCCACACGCTTCGCCGCGCTAACTCCGTTCACCCCATAGCAGCGTTACAAACTGAATATTCGCTCTGGAGCCGAGAACCCGAGCAGGAATTGCTCGCCACCTGTCGAGAACTTGGCGTGACGTTTGTAGCTTACAGTCCCTTAGGCCGCGGATTTCTCACAGGGAAAGTGAAAAGCCTTGAGGGGTTGCCAGATAATGATTGGCGACGAGGAGCGCCCAGATTCCAAGGAGAGAACCTGCAGAAGAACCTGGAAATCATAAAACGAATACAGGAAGTCGCCCAGGACAAAGGATGCTCACCAGCACAACTCGCATTAGCTTGGGTTATCGCTAAAAGTGAAAATATCGTTGCTATCGCGGGAACCAAACGTCGAAGTTACTTGGAAGAGAACGTAGCAGCAGCGGAAATCAAACTCACACAGGAGGATATCCAACGCCTAGACGAGGCCGTGCCACCGAGCGCAGTTGCAGGTGGAAGATACCCCGACTCAATGAAGCAGCTACTCAACCGCTAGGAGCATCCAGACCTCCAGCTAACCTACATGCCTCGATAATGCACGTGTACTGTTCTACCTGGCGCAATGGCTCGCTTTTTAGAGCTTTCAAGCCAAGAATTCCCTGACTACTTGCAGATACAACTCCTCTTCATCCCACATTGTTAGATGTGCGCTCTTCTCGAACACTCGCAGTGTGGATCCACGAATTCCCTTATGGATGATCTCGGCAACTTTGGGCGTGACTTCGTCATACCTTCCGACGGTTACTAGCGTTGGCACCTTGATTTCCGGCAACCGATCTGTAATATCCCAGCCTTTCCATGTGCCGATAATCGTAAACTCATTCGGGCCATTTTGTGTGAAGTACACGGGAACGCTCAATTCGTTTAGGGCTCGCTTGACGTCGTCGGGCCACTCGGACAGTCTGCAGAGGAAATTGTGGTAATATTCATCCACCGCCTTGAGGTATTCTGGATGTAGGAACGCGAACTTCTCTTCATACTTCTTCATGACCTCTTGAGTCTGCTTAGGCAGCTGAGTCTTCAACCGAATCATTTCGCTAACGGTAAGCGCGACGCTCGAAAGCCCACTAGCAATCACCATCTTCCGAATGTTTTCCTGATACTTCAGAGCGTATTGAAGCGCTAAGGCGCCACCATAGGAGGAACCTAACAAGTTCATCTTCCCCAGGTTGAGCGCTTTCCTCACACCCTCAACCTCATCGGCGCCACGTTCAATATTGAACAAGCTAAGGTCATCGGGTTTTTCTGAGTTTCCAACGCCAAGTTGATCGTACAAGACGACTCTGAAATGGTCAGATGCAAGTTTCGCCAGGGGTAGAAGATAGTAATGCGGAACCCCAGGCCCTCCATGCAAGCAAAGGAGAGCATTATCCCCTGATCCAAAACTACGGTAAAATAACTTGAAACCCATCACATCGATGAAACCACTGTGCTCAGCCACCAAAATTCATCACCGACCCGGATTCTGTTTATCGGTAACGTATTTCTCTTTGGTCTATCATTCATACTGGTCCTAGACTAAGGCATCGAGATCACAATTTGCGAGAGCGTACACGCTGTCTGCTGAACTGAAGGTCTTTGCGATCGACCAATGGATTGGTTTAGCTTGCGTTTAACGATAGATGAAAGCACATAGCCTAGACGCGGCCACTATCAAAGCGATCGTGTGCGCGTTTTGTCGTTCTAAGCCTTCTTCGTTTCATGATTCCCAAAGCTAGGCCTAGAAGAATTCCTACTGTGATTGCTTCTATTGGAAATCCTGGAACGGCTGGCACGTTCAGTTGCGTTGTGTATGATGCAATGTATGTGCCGGGTGCGTTCACGGTTAAGGGGTCTTGAGTGACTGCCCCGGTTGAGTTTCGCCATCCACTGAACTCGTAATTGATTATTCCACTCGTAACTGTTTCATTGAGTTTTGGATTGATCGCTGCGCCCTTTTGGACCCAGGTTTGGTAGCTTGAACTTGCGGGCATCTGGAAGGTGCTGTTGTTTAGGTTGAGGGTCAGGAGAGTTGAGTTTGGTAGCCCACTTGCTCCAAATGTGACTAGGTATTCGGTATTCCATTGTGCGTTCAAAGTTTTTGGTGCGTTGACTCCGAGGGCTGCCTTGTTAGAAAGCCCTGAATAATCCCCACTCCATCCAGCGAAGACCCGCCTAGTCCCGTTCGCATAATCGACCTCGGCCGGAACGCTTGCTTGAACGGAGGCCCCTTCGTCATACCAGCCGGCGCCCTGCGTGGAGCCGTATTCTGAGTTGACGTCGATGAGGTACTGAGTTCTCCAAGACGCGAGTAATCGCATGGGGCCATTGACGGTTATCTGGGCTGTTGGATTGTTGCCTATGTTGGGTGAGTTCCATCCGTTGAAGAGAATCCTAGTGCGGTTCTGGAATTGAACCGTTGACTGAACTTGAACTGTGGCGGTGGCTCCCGCGTTATACCAACCCTGGCCGCTCGGATCTCCCGCGGCTGAGATAACACTCACGTAGTACTGCTTAGTCCAATTGGCTTGTAGTGTAACTGGTTTGTTCATAGTGACTGTGATCGTAGTCGAGTTGCTCAATAGGTCTCCACTCCACGAATCGAACAAGTATCTCGATGTGTTAGCTGTGACGTTCGATGGATTGGTGGCAGCTACGGTTACGGTTGAGTTCGGTGAATACCATGCGCTAGGTGTTGTCGTGCCGCCGTTTGCATTTACTGATAGCAAATATTGCGTAGAATAGACGGGTTGTAGGATGGTGTTGGAAGTTACTGTGATTTGTCGCGGGTTGTTGGTGTTTCCGTCTGACCATTTTGTGAAACCTTGTCTAACGCCCTGTGAAGCGTTAACTCCGGGCTGGATTTCGACGGTTACAGTGCCGCTTGATACGCTGGTTTGAAATTGGCTTGAAGTTATGTTGTACTTGATTCCGTTAATCAGAACCCAGAGATTTCCGGTTGATGTGATGCCCAAGGGGACATTAATTGTGAGCGTTGGCCCAACGTTCAGAGTAAAGCTAGCGCTATTGTTAGCCCGATTAGTATTGTTCAGTGTGTTATCGGGATCGATGGTTACTTTGAAGACGTGGCTTCCGACAGTTGAAACCCAATTGAATGTAGAAGGCGTTGTTGTTCCAGCAGCAACCGTGACTTGAAGGTTCGTAAACGATACCCCATCCAGATCCACTTGGATGGGAACGTTGTTTGCCATTTCAGTGCCCGAGTTGGAGATTTGCACGGTAATCGTGACGGTGGTGTTGGGTAGGGTGATTATTGGTGGCTGAGCTGAGATGCCGGCTATGGCTAGGGAGATGTAGGTCTGGTTGGTTGGTTGGGGTTGTGAGCTACCGGCTCTGTTCACGGTGACCTGGTACGCGTTTCCGACTTGGTTATTGATGCTCACTGACAAACTATTTTGGCTATCAGTGAAAGTTTGTCCCACGTTCCAGACGGCGTCATCCAACGAGGCAATACCTGGGTGCCCGTCTACTACGTGAATGGGTCCGACGACGAGATTATTGTTGACTAGCGTGATGAGTACGCCGAAGTTAGGCAGCGCTGAGTCAAATCCAATGTCCGCTCTTACTTCGATCAAGTAGTATTCGCTAGGGTTGGAGCTAGTGTCAAGGGGTATCTCCACGGCGTGAATATTGGTTGATGCCACTTCGGTTGGGTCGATGGTGTACGTTGAGGTGGTCCCTGCGTTCGCTACTGCCAGCATTGACCCAGATATGAATCCGAGTCCGATCTTTGCCCAGGCGACTAAGTGGGCAGGGCTTGAACCTGGTGGGTTGCCGTTCCACGTGCCCTTATCCATGGTGGACCATGGACCAAGGATAGACTGTCCTGTGGTAGTGTTGAATAGGTCCGGAAGGTTCAGGAGGTGTCCAAATTCGTGGCACCAAACTCCGAGTGGGTTAGCGCCTGCAGCTTGCAGCTCCGACACGATCGAGAATTGAGTCAGCGTCTTCGTGTTTGTCGCTACGGATACTCCGCTCATATATGTAACTGACCAGACATCATTTTTCACGCCACTTGACTCTTGGCCGTCTCCGGAGTGTATGAACACGAAGTAATCGTAGTTGGCGAAGTTTACGTCCTTTTGGGCCTGGGCTACGACGTCCTGTGCGATTTCCCAAGAATTGTCTTGGCCGCTGCAGTCTGCGTCGTCAATGCTCAAGCAGTCTTTTCCATAGTGAGCCTCAGGAAAGGGCAGCTTATACCATCCAACTGCATCTCCTTGAATTGTTATCTTGCCGTATGAGTTTTCCGCGTAGTAGTTCGCGACTCCGGTGAAGAACTCGTTCTTCAATTGTGTGATACTTACCGTGTAGTTGATGTCGGAAAAGTACGCAGCGATAACGAGCACACGCAATACGCCGGAAATTGCAGTTGGTTGTAGTGCTGCTTCGGATGATGGTGTGGGTAGAGGCATAGCAAGCGACGGGGCGAAGTATAGACGGGGGACATTACGCGCTCCAAGGGCGGAGTTGGAGAGATTAGGAACGAAGAGAATGCAGAGGATTAGCACGTATAGTATCCGTGTTTGCCGCAGATTGTAGCACCGCCGAGTTCACAGTTTCGAATGCAGCAATTTTCGTAAAGTGTTTAGACGTAGAAGAGGGTTCAATGAATCAAGAATCAGCGAACGATTTACAACACCATTGTAATATTGCCGCCCGCTCGGCGCTTGATGATCACGTATGAAGATTTCACAACACTTTAGGACACAGCGTGACTAAGTTATCTAGCTCTTTCCTCAAATTTGGTCTTCCTATTCGATCTGCGTGTAGTGTACTCGACTAAATTGACTCAGTACGATGAGGGTTGGCATCTGCGCGTTCTCTTAATATGAGAAACAGGCTAGTTAAGAGAATGGTAGACGATACCGAACCGGGACTTCAAATTAATTTTTGCTCACCATTATCGCTAAGTCGAAAGCTTAGTGATCAATCTAGGATGTGCTTCATGGGTGGTTTGAAATGAAGACCAAAGTCGCGGTCGCCCAGATTAGATGTCAGCTTGGAAAACCGGATGCTAATCTCAAAACCATTCACAATTTGTCTGTAAAGGCAGCTAAAAGTGGACCAGATATTCTCTGCTTCCCTGAACTTGCAACCACCGGCTACTCTTTGAACGTAAAGTGGAGGAAATTCTCAGAAACCATCCCAGGTCAAACCTCTGAGCGATTGGCGAGTATCGCTAGAGAATATGGTTTTCACTTAGTTTGCGGTATGCCGGAGTTGGATGCAAAGTCGGGACGTATTTTCGACTCCTCAATCCTCTTCGACCCAGATGGGGAGGTTGTTGGAGCTTATAGAAAGATTCACCTGTGGAACGTCGAGCGCAGGTACTTCACCCCGGGTAAGCGGTTCAAGGTCTTCGACACTAAGATTGGAAAGATTGGATTGGGTGTCTGTTACGATCTGGAGTTCCCTGAATCGGCGCGTGCGTTGGCGCTTGAGGGAGCGGAGATAATCATCTACTCCTCAGCGCAACCTCACCCTATGGAGACCCATGTGGACACTTACATACGAAGCCGGGCTGGGGAGAATTGCGTCTACGTATGCCACAGCAACAGAATTGGAAAGGAAGGTGGAACCATGTTCTTCGGACATAGCCAGATCGTCTCCCCCGAGTGTAGAGTCCTGGCAAAGTTGGGTCGGGAACAGGGGTTTGCAGCAGCGCGTCTAGATCTTGGAATGATTCAAAAGCTAAGCCGGTCGAAACTACCTTACCTTAGACAAAGGGTTCCGAGCGCTTACTCGTCCTCATCGATGTGACCGTTTTCCTCCCACTGTACCGTCTTAACAAGGCCACCAGAATTGTCGCCAATGCTACGATTGACATCACCAATGCGAAAAGTGTTGGTAGATTCACGAGCCTGACGTCCAAGTTTATTGACCCTGCGGAACTCATCGTTGCATTACCTGTTGATGGAAGCAACCAATTTCCATTCACTTTGTACGGGTAGCTCGACATTGGTAGTTGTTGAAAGGTCGCAGTTCCGTCCGGGCCGGTTACATTGGATTCGTTTGACCCGTTTGGCAGCGTGATTGTCACAACCGCACCAGAGAGGGGCTGCGTAGTTATCACGTCGCGAGCTTGAATAGTGATATTGAACAACTCCAAATATACGACGACGTCACCATTTGGCGTTGTCGCGAAAGATTGGCCGTCGATGGATACTTTCATACCAAGAACACTCACGTCCGAAACCTGATAGGTTCCGTTAGCGAGCCAGAGGCCGGATGAAGTTGACTGATCGAATTGAATCAACGTCCCGTTTGACGCGAGCAAATACCCACTCAAATTACGTGAGGAGATTACTGGCTCACCAGCTGCATCCTTGAAGGCGAACTTCATCCAGTCTAAGACAGCCCACTTGGCCAACATCGTCATCGGACGAGTAATTGTGACGCCGCCAGACAACTGAGAATTCGTACCGTCGCCTGTCCAACCTTGGAAAATATACCAAGCACCATTAGCGGCATTTGGAGGAGTAACTGAATAGCTTACATTCGAACCGACATCATACCAACCAGAGCCAGAAGCTATTGCATGGCCTCCGGTGTCAATGTCAAGGTAGTATTGCGTCGTCCAATTCGCGGTCAGGTTAATCGGCGTTTCAACTTCAAAATTCATAGGGTTACTAGTTCCGTTGAAGTCTCCTGCCCATCCCGCGAAGAGATACCTCGTTCCAGATTGAGTACCATTGACAGCGTTAGGGAGAGTGACGGAGGCATTCGTGCCCTGATTGTACCAGCCAGCTCCAACAGGAGATCCGTATAGACTATTGACCGTTATGAGATATTGTAGTTGGTAGTTGGCGGTGATTGTTCCGTTTCCATTCGGCAAATTTATGGTCGTTGAGTTGAGTCCGTTTGACCATCGGTCGAACAACTCCCGGGATCCAGCGCCCAGGGATGCGATGGTGGGGACGGTGACGTTGAAGCGCCCTGTTCCGTCGAGGTTGACGACGGTGAGCATTCCATTTTCATCTGTAGAGTAAGCCGCGCCGTTTACGATTATTGTAGCGTTAGATGCTGCAGGTTGCAGTTCGACTGTTAGAATATTCCCTTCAATGAAACTGCTTGGTCCAAAGCCTATGAGGTATGTTCCATTTGCAAACCGATTGAAAACCTTGAAGGAGACATCAGAACTATTCGTACCAGTGTCATTTCCCAAATACACATAGCCTGCACCAAACGCAGTGGTCAAGCCAGCTACTTTGCGATAAGGTGCCGCCGCATCACTGTTAGTGACCTCGTATGCGATGACACCAAAACCTGGAAGTCCTCGATCGAAACCAATCGGTCTTCGAACCTCGAGAAGATAGTATGAATCACTGGAGATAATTTTTGCCGCCCTTATCCCTTCAGGACTTTCCAGCGGATTCAGCGTATTGATGGCGGATGTTGATTGTGACAGGAACTCCTCGTTGTCTTGAGTGAGCCACCCAATTTTCAAGCGGTCCCATGATGACATTTCTGCTGGGCTTGAGCCGCCAGGTTGGCCATTCCAAGTACCAGCTTCCTCCAGCTCCCAAGGTCCCATCTCGGAACTGCCAGTGGCAGTGTTGAACATGTCTGGAACCCCTAACAGGTGCCCGAACTCCGCGCAGTAAACCCCCAAGGGTACCCTCCCGCGCGCCTCTCTCTCGGCTACCACGTTAAACGCGAACAATGTCCGGGAAGGAGTAACAATATCCACTCCGGATACATACGTAACCGACCACACGTCATCAGATTCTTTGCTGGACTCTTGCCCGTTGCCAGAATGCACGAAGGCGAAGTAGTCATATTTCTGAAAGTTCACGCTCTTGTTCATCGCGTTGACAGCGTCTTGCGCGACCTGCCAGGATCCGTCGGACCCACTACAATCAGCATCATTAATTCCTAAACAATTTTTTCCATAATGCGACTTGGGGTATGGTAACGTATACCAACCGAACACATCACCAGTCACAATGAACTTCCCGTAAGAAACCTCGCGATAATATTCTGCCAAGCTGTTGTTAAACCCGAAATAATCTTGCCTGATCTCATCAATTGTCTTGGAGTGGGGAACGTCCTGAAACTGCACGGCGATAACAGCTAATTTCACAGTTCCAGTCGTTGGTCCAAGCGGTGACCAACCTGAACCTTCAGGCGGCTCGAAGGAAGGGGATATCCCGGGAGCGCTTCCATCGATAGCGCTGGCGTATTCAACGACTGGCCTGACCAACCCTCCGAATGGTTGCACTCCAACCAGTGTAACGAATGGCAATGTGGACGTCAGAATAAGAACTATTGCCACTGCCCTTGCAGGTTCACAGGTTTTCCTGACCCTTTCAAAAACGAATCGTGAGCTGGAGTTCGTTCGTTAAACACCTACCTGTGTTCAGGTTTCTGATGTGCGTCGTTTCCGAACGAATCCGCCGTGAACATCCGTTATTGGTCTTTGTAAGCTACAATGTTACTAAATTTCGCAGCATGCACTCGACATGTCGTTTCTGTGGCAAGCGTCACAATCTAAGCGCAAAATGGGCTTAATGCGGACGAGGCCTGTTAGATTAATTCCCTTAGCTCAATGAGCAGTAACGTTGTCTGGCCGTTGTCAATCGAACTTGTTTCTGGTCCTTGATCGTGCACTTCACTGTGTCTCTAAACACTTTATGAAATTTTGCGGGTTGCGACTCTAGGCTTCACTCGAATTGTCCCTAAAGATTCTAATGAGATATGGGTTAGTGGTACTGCTCTTCATAGTCGCTGCCGCGCCTACCGTATCACCGATCGTGAGCATGCAGAGGAGCCAACGACCAACCACCTTATTCACGCCCTCTCTGATGTCATCGGCAAATGAGTCTATGGCGCCGTCGCTACCACTTCCCGCGATTGGCTATACACACCAGTTTGCCCCAGTTTCAGGTGTGGTACGAGTCCTGGTTATTGCCTCAGCATTTCCGGACGAGAACTACACGCTGAGTATTGATGAAGTAAGAAAGAACTGGTTTGGGGCCGTGGCCGCGTATTACCATGAAATATCTTACGGGAAACTGACAATTGAGGGCGACATTTACGGATGGTATACGCTTCCTTACCGGAAATCGCACTATGGCATGAATTGTCTCTCAATCAACGATGCGGACTGTAGCGGGGCGGATGCTTCATGGCAAGTAGCCCAGGACTCGGTTACGTTGGCCGAGAAGGATCCGAATGCACACATCAATTTCATGAATTATAACTACTACATATTCATCCATTCCGGGTACGGACAAGAGTCGAGTGGCGTGAAGGATGACGTTTGGTCCGTCACTTACATGTCTGGCGTCTACGTTCAAACAAACTCCAAGACACTTTCACTGTTCAGTGTCGTCCCGGAGCTTGAAGCCGACAATGCGGTCCCTAACGGCGTTTACTGTCTAGAGTTCGGTCACGACTTAGGATTGCCCGACTTGTATAACACTGCAAAACACACTACAATTCTAGGTCCATGGGAACTGATGGACAAAGGCTCCTGGAACGGAAACCCACCAGGCTCCAGCCCAGCCCACATGACGGCGTGGGGAAAGATACAGCTTGGCTTCATCAGCGGATCCCAACTTGCTACTGTTAACCCTGGCTCCACGGAAACACTCACGGTTGACCCAACTGAAATTGCGACGAACGGCATCCATGCAATTGAGATTCCACTTGGTGACGACGCGGAATCCACCAATCCTAGCCACTATTACTTGGTTGAAGTGCGATCGTTAACCGGTTTCGACGCGGCACTCCCAGCAGCCGGCGTTTTGATTACAATTGTCGACAATACTGCTGTAATTGGTAAGGTGCAAGTGGTTGACGGCCATCCCGATACCCCTAAGCTGATGGACGCGGTTTGGGACGTAGGCCAAACATTTAACGACGCCAAGAACATGCTATCCGTTTCTATTGACAGTAAGATTGGGAACTCGTACCAAGTCACCGTGAACAGAGGCGGAACGCCTCCTCCGAAACCTCAAAATCAAAACCAGAACCAGACTTACGTTCAACTAGCCATAGTTGGAATCAATTCTCAACCAACAACAATCACCTTACCGAACACGACCGTGACGATCAGCATCCAGATATCTAACACTGGAACAGCCGCTGCAACAAACGTTCCAATTCAAGTAATGTTAGATGATAGACCATTTACAAACCTACTAGTTGCGAACATAGCCCCTAGCGCCTCAACAGAGACATCGTTTACATGGATTTCTACTCTTGGAAGCCATGTTATCCAAGTAACGCTCGACCCCAACGATACTATTAGTGAGCCAAGCAGGGTGAATAACGTCGCAACATTCAACGTGTACGTGGGTGCAACTCTCGGCCCGACGCTAATCATCAATGTTCCAAGTATTGGCCCTAATGTCGGCAACGTCTGGGTCTCGATTAATGGAATAAAGTACAACATGACAACTGACCAGTTCGAGTCGAGCGTTCCGAACGGAACCGTTACCGTAGAAATTCAACCCATAGTAAACTCGTCAGTCGGAGTAAGGGAAGTGTTTTCACAATGGTCGGACGGCAAT
>DATIYC010000166.1:0-12108 GCA_035517955.1 Candidatus Acidiferrales bacterium
CCGGGGCCAAACTTGCTAACAACGCGCTCACGGTTGTAGCAGTGGGTGGGGACGGTGACGGCTATGGAATCGGTGCCGGGCACTTCGTAAACACAGGGAGAAGGAACTTGGACTTCACGTACGTCGTTCACGATAACCAAGTCTATGGGCTGACGAAGGGCCAAGCCTCTCCGACTCTGCCCAAGGGATTACGAACCAAGTCTATGCCGGCGGCGTCTATCGTTGAGGGAACGAACCCGCTCGCAACCGCAATCAGCTCTGGGTATACTTTCGTATCCCGCAGTTACGCCCTTGACGTTAGACATTTGAAAGAGGTACTGAAAGCGGCTATCCTTCACAAAGGAAGCGCACTCGTAGACGTACTTCAAACCTGCCCCACCTACAACGACATCAACACTAAGGAGTGGTATGCCGGCGCCGACTTACAAACCAAGGCACCCAGATTATACAAACTTGAGGACACTGGGTACGATGGAACCGTGAAAGATCCCAACGACTCAAACGAGGTAAACCAGAAGAAAGCGCAGGCACTCGTGAAATCATTTGAATGGGGCGATAAGATACCGATCGGCATCTTCTACAGAATCCAGGAACCAACTTACGAAGACATGATTGGCAACAAGATGCCCTCGTATAAAGAAGTCCCACTGGTAAAACAAGACCTATTCAGCCGGGACGTGACTCCGCTATTCGAATCTTTAGAATAAGCGCAGCACGTACCCAAACCTTACCTCTTACTAAGATCTTACATGCTCACACTCCTGCCTTGGCCTATTACTCGCGTTTTCTTTGCGTTGAGATCAAGTAAGATAATGGATTCTCCGGATTCTAGTACGACGGGCTTTGCGAAGTTGAGAGTGATGAATTCTTGGCCCTTTTCAATTATGGTGACTGGGACGGTTTGCATTCCAATGGTTGCGTGAAAAGTGCTCTCCTTGACCTCATCGCTGTAGAACGGGCTTTTCTTGAACGGGACCTTGAGATCTGTCGCAACATTAACGTCAGGTGAATTCGTTATAACGCTTCCTCTAGGCATTTCCTCAACTGGGGCGCCCTTAATTGCGAGACCAACTCTTGTTCCGGCTTCCGCCTGATCGTAATCCTCATCTTGAATTTGTATGGATCGCACGGTAACCTCCTTGTTGGCTGGAAGTAACCGCAAGTTATCGTACTTCTTCACGATTCCTTGCTTAACGAACCCGAGTATCACTTCTCCCACCCCTTTCACGCTGAACGAGTGATCAACTTCTACGATGGGTTGGGATGCGTTATTTCTCTCGGGGCGTAATTGGTTCATGATTTGAAGGAGCTTTCCAGGATCTTTCTCTTCGATTAAGAATGATTTGAGTGAAGTGTCCTTCGTAATCGCTGTAATCTTATCTCGGTCTGCATAGGGGGTAGTGATTCCAATCCCTTGTCGGAGGCCACGCATATCTAGCATTACTATGGTTTCCCCAAGCTCGCGACTAATCTCGTTGAAAACCACGATCGCCGCGTCTACCGTTGAGATGATTTGGCTCTTCGGAGCTAATTTGTCTTCGACCGGTGACATGAACGTGAAGATGCAATCGTCCATTTTCCGGTTAAACATTGCAATGTCACTTTCTGTTCCCTTCTTGCCCAGTTCGCGCCCCAGCGCGGTGTCGTGAAAGACCCCTACTGTCAAATGATGCATACGGCCACCAAACCGCCTCTATAATATCAATCTCAACTCATAGTGCCAGATCAATTACGCATTCGGAGCCCACCGAAGCTAGTAATCTCTCTAAAAGTGCAAATAGCGCCAATCGAGATGGTCCACGGACTTGGGCAGTTTGGATTCAGGCGTTGTAGGGGAGAGTGCGGCAATCGCCACATCATTCCTTTGGACGCTCAGCTCTCTGTTCTTTACGTCAGCAGGCAAGAGAATTGGAGCTCTTAGCGTTAACGCATACAGAACAATCATCGCTATCGCATTTCTTGCGGTAACTCACCTCATCCTCCTGGGCACATTTATTCCGCCGGCGACGACTGGGCAATGGTTTTGGATGGGGTTAAGTGGAATTGTAGGCCTAGGCATAGGCGACTCAGGCTTATTTTTGGCATACATCACGATCGGTCCGCGTCGATCGCTTTTGATGATGGCTTTGGCGCCCATATTCGCTGCCGCTGGAGCGTACTTGATGCTTGGTGAAATCATCCCCGAATTTGCTCTAGTTGGTATCGCAATTACTCTGCTCGGCGTATGCCTAGTCATATTGGAATCTGAGGAACGGGCGCCGGAGGGTAAAACCACTGGAGGTAGGAAGGCGTACGGAGTATTCTTCGGCTTGATCGGCGCTATCGGTCAGGGGGTTGGACTGGTCTTGGCGAAGAAAGGAATTTACTTGAATTCTACAATTGCATTGAACCCGATCTCAGCGACACTGATGCGCCTTTGCCTCGGCGCCCTCTTCATTTGGATGCTAGCCTTGGTGTCAAGGAAGGTGCCTAGTGTCCTCAAGGCAGTCAAGGATCGCGAGGGCATGCGTAGCACAATTGCTGCGTCCGTTGTCGGTCCCTATTTGGGGATCACACTCTCAATGGTCGCAGTCACTTTTACGGAGGCCGGTGTCGCACAGACATTGCTCTCTCTAATGCCTGTAATGATTCTCCCAGTCATGTGGGTGGTGTACGGTCAGCGTACGAATTTGCGCGGTATAGTCGGCGCAGTTGTAGCAGTTGTGGGTGTAGCAATCATCTTCCTAAGTTAGACAGAATCGAGTAGCATTCAAACTCGGAAAATTAGGTGTTAATGGAGCTTGTTCCCACACTTACTACAGAATTCATTCGTTGTTGGGTTTGAAGTTCCACACTTTGAGCAATAAGTCGTCCCACTTGGTGGCGGACTACTTTGAGGGCTCTGTTTCTTGCGGCTAGCGATAATTGCCAGTGCGACTATGAGGACGATAATTACGACAATGGCGACTAGCAGGAGTGGGTCCTGTTCAAGCATACTCATTACGTCAGTTGATGCAGGTGAACCTGAGGTCGAGGATTGAGTTATTTGAGTGACCGTTGGAGTCTGCGTTTGCGACGAAGGCGAGATTGTTAAGACAAGATTCAGTTGATGACTTTGCCCTCCCCCAGTTCCTGTAACAGTAAGGGTGAACGTTCCAGGTTGGACGTCTGCTGGCAAAGTAATGGTGAGTGTGGAGTCGAAGTCTGGGGTGCCAGATGAGGTACTAAGGACAGGATTTGCTCCTGAAGGAGTTCCAGATACTGAGAGTGAAACCGGAGAGTTGAACCCGTTGAGTGCCCCCACGTGGATCACATAGGATGCGGTTCCACCTTGGGGTACGTTTTGTGATGTTGGATTTCCGGTAATGCTGAAGTCTGGCGCTTGCGAAACTTCCAGTGTAACCTGGGTTGACTGCGTAGTTCCACCTCCAGTCCCAACAACCGTTAAAGTGATCGTTCCAGATGCGGCGCTGGGCGTTGTCATGATGTTTAGCGTAGATGAGAAGGGTGGGGTTCCGGACGGTGGACTGAATGATGCAGATACGTCGGGAGGAGCATTTGTAACACTCAAGCTCACGATTTGTGGGCTCCCAGAGACTGGATTTACTGTTACCGTGTAACTTGTGGTCCCCCCAGGGGAAACGTTCTGCTGAGTCGGTGAGGCTGAGATTGAAAAGCCAAAGGGAGCTTGAGGAGTGACCGTGAACGTTATGCTCATTACGTTATTGCTTGGGTCCGGGTCGTTAGCCGATGAGGCGGTCCAAGTCAAGACATGAGTGCCAGGCGTGGCAATCCAAGCAGTTGCCGCCGTCACTGTGGCTGGGTTACCGGTCGGGCCTGGGTAACTAACTGACCCGCTGCCGCAAGGGTTCCCGTCAATCGTGCACATCACGTCAACGCTCTGTGGGTATGAGCCTGTGGTTGAAAGCACAACAAGCCTAGCCTTGAAAGTCACAGGTTGGCCTGGTTGAGGCGCTATGGGAAACATGGAAGCGGATGTGATTGCCCAGTCGGTGGACACGCTCGTGACTTCTGAAATCTCAACTCCAACACTATTCCCACGTACCGTGTCGAGAGGGGGTGTGGTTCCATTTGTCTCGAAGACCCCAGAACATGTGCCTGAACCTGTGTTGAAGTAAGCGGTGCCGGGACCTGAGATCTGGGCTTGGGTGAAGGTCACGGTGCTTCCCGGCGTAACCGCTGCTCCTCCAAAATGAAACGTAACATCAGCCTCGCTTGAAGTGGATGGGAGGCTAACCGTTACGACTTGGGTGCTTCCGATTAGCGGTCCGTTGAAAGCTCCTAACCTTGGAGTTAATGAGATCGTATAGGTGCCTGCAGGGTTTGCATCATACTGGAGGTGTACTGCTCCAATGTTTGAGCCCGGGTACGAAGTGACGTAGAAGCCCCGGCTTAAGTCATCGCCGCCAGGGGAGCCGAACGGGCAGCTAACTATGACGGCAGCTTTCGCAAAGCCCTGATTCAAAGAGAAAGATAGGAGGATTATTGACAGAAAGCTAACTACTTTAATTGCTTTTTTCAAAGATCGCAACTCTCAAGCTCGACTAGAAATTCTGATACCTACTACGATGCGGTTGAATATAAAGCACGTATCCATCGTGAATTGAGGTATCGTCCAGAACATGAGAAAACACTTTCATTTGGAATCTGAGCAACGAGCCCGTCTAGTCGTACAACGTATTCGGATTTGAAAAAAGAATCCTTAACTATCTTCCCACTTGGTTGCGGAGCGACGGCATCTTGACTCGAAGTGTTGCTTGGATTAAAGGGGATGGAACGGGGCCCGAGTTGACCGACGCGACTCTAAAGATTCTCAAGGCGGTCGACACAGGTGTACGATTTGTTGACTGTCCCGCTGGTTTTGAATGGTGGGAGACTCATGGCGGACCGTCATTGATTCCAGATTCAAGCTGGAAGATAATTGACTCTGCGGACGCATGCCTGAAAGGTCCAACCACTACACCTGCCGGGCCTAACACTCCTCGTAGTGTGGCGGTAAGCATTCGTCAAAGAAAGAACCTTTACGCAAATATCAGGCCGGTAAAGACGTTCGAGGGCACGAAACGGCCACTTGGCGATTTGGAGCTTGTATGCGTACGTGAGGCAACGGAGGGGTTGTATTCAGGCCTTGAGCATAGACTATCAAACGACGTTGCCATCGCCTTCCGAAAGATCACTCGCATCCCAAGCGAGAAACTGGCCAAGACTGCCTTCGAGGAGGCAAAGCGACGCGGATGGAAACGCACCTTCGCCATCACCAAGCAGAACATTCTCAAGGAAACCGACGGGTTGTTCATGGAGGCTGCGAACTCGGTTCACAAGACTTACCCAGACATTTCCCTAGACGAATACTTCATTGACAATTTCGCGCAGCAACTCATCAAGAACCCACAACGATTCAATCAGAGCGTAATCTTCGGAACCAACCTATTCATGGACATAATCTCCGAGGAAGTCTCAGGCCTCGTGGCCAGTATTGGCTGCATCTACTCCGCGAACTTAGGAGATAATTATGCAATGTTCGAACCAGCTCATGGCAGCGCTCCCCAATACAAAGGAATGGACAAAGTTAACCCCACAGCAACAGTCCTAGCAGCCGCATGGATGATAGATTACCTAGGCGAACAGAAGAAGGCTGACGCGATTTTCAAAGCTACCCGTTCGGTTATCGCTGAAGGACGAAAAGTGACCTACGACTTGGGCGGAACCGCGCGACTATCGGAGATGGCCGAAGCAATAGCAGAGAAAGCAAAACAGAACCTCTAACTTTCTGACATTCATGTCTCCATATGCATCGATGATCGACTACAAACACATATCTGACTCCGCCAACAAGTTATGATTCGAAGGCATATGCCGAGGGACGAGACCATCACCGACGAGGATGTCGAAGAAATCATGAACATGCAAGCCCCAAGGGCGCTGGCTAAGGAATTCGAGGCCATGGTAAAGGATAAGCCTCTCCTAACTGCTGGGCTAATCTTCGCATTCGGACTGCTTCTAGGCGCATCACTTTCCGGGCATAGAAGACGACGCTGAAGGTTACTCTTTTATTCATTAAACACTGAACTAAAGGGTGGCGAATAATTTGTCAAAGCCAAAAGAAGCCCCGGATCTCCAGGATATCCAAGAGTACATGAAGAGCCTTCGAGCCGACATGGACAAACGCCTGACTGATCTAAAGGCAGAGATGGACGTCATTCAAGACAAAGCAGCGAAAAAGGTCGTGGAGCGGCCGTTATTGGCACTTGGAGTAGCTTTCGCTGTCGGCATGGCGATCGGAATCGCTCTCACAAATGCCAGCGACTAGGCGCGAAACTTGCCTGAAGAAGAAAGAGTCTCATTCTTAGACAGAATGCTGAAAGTTATCGTTCATGAAGCGCTTGGGGGCATCGCCAAACCTGCAGAACGCTTCGCTAAACGCATAGCCAGGGCCGTCGGCCTGATTCTCGGCGGAATAGTCTTAGCGATCTTAGGAGTAGCATTCGTTTCCGTTGGTGCCGTAAAATGGCTAAGCGTGTTGATGCCTGTTTGGTTAGCGTGGCTGCTCGTAGGCATAATCCTATTTCTAATAGGAATCATCGTAACAATGACAACACTAGCGAGCGGCAGATCATAACTCCAAACCTCAAAATCGTGCCCCGCTATGGTTGAACAACTGACGTCGTCGTATTTGTAAGGAACTTAATGACTTTACCAGAGCCAAGCTTCTCGGCGACGATCTTCTGCTCTTCCTCGCTCAACGGTTTATACTTTAGATGCGTTTCGGTGACCCCAACGTACCTGCCGGCGACGACATATGCGTTTGCATTCTTTTCTTTGTAAATGGTAATGGGTTTGTGAACGGCAGCCGGATCCGTGCCCGCGTAAAGATAGGTTATTGAGTCCTCGAATTTGCCCTTATCTTCTACCTTCAGAAGAACTACGTTCTCATCCTTGGGATTCATACGGGCGGAAACATGCATCGACGGTAAAACTGTTTTGGGCGTTTCTAACTATCATGGAAAACTGGGTTCATATACTGTAGGTGTCAGAGGTACCATAACTATTAACCCGCAACTTTCGACGGTTCAACCGACCTCATATGAGTCTCAAGAAGATTGGCTGCCTCGTCACCCTGGCCGTTCTCGCCACACTTGCGCTATCCATTCCTCAACCCGTGTCGGGATTCGTGGTCTGTCAGATTACGGGAACTAACTACTCTTTTCCTACGCAGGCGAACCCTGGACAGCCTGTGGCGCTGTCCGTTACTCTATCTGGGGCATGTTCCCCGAGCGACACGGGCTGGTATGCCGCTAGGGTTGACATAGTTAGCCGCTCCAATACCATTCTAACCTCGAACAGTGGCGCTATGAGTTTTCGAGCAAACAATGGGTACCCATTCACAGTAACAATATCTGACAACCTAACCGCACCAACAATACCCGGATCGTGGAATCTACAATACGTCGTCTATGTGTTCGTTTCGAACGGGTCGGGAGATGAAATCGACTACAAAGCCATTAAACCTGTGGCGATCCAAGTTGGGCAACCTATGGCTGTGACAACGGTTGAAAACATGACAACCAACTCCACCTCAAGTTCCCCTACCTTAGCTACGAATTCAGCAACAGCAACCTCACTTGCGCTTCAGACAGTCGCTCAAAATGCAGAGCAGATATCTAATCAAAACGATACTTACTTGGTGCTAGCAGTCATCTTCGCGGCGCTATTCCTAGCAGCCTTAGGCCTTTATTTGAAAGAGAGAAGAAAGAAAACCACTGCTTGACCCTAACCGGACGCGACGACACTGCTACCTGCGCGGAACTGGTGTGACAGGGTAACCTCTTCCCTGCACACTAATTGTTGGTTTCCTGTGTCTCTTGACTGCCAGGTTCTTTTGAGGTTAGCTCTTTGAGGCGTGTTTCTACGAAGTCTGCTAGTTTTTCCTGGCCATATTGAGCTTCCTGTTTTTGCTTGTCAAGGTGCTCTTTGATTAGCCTAAGGAGTTCGTCGCTGTTTACTGGTTTCATGAGGTAAGCATCGATTCCCTTGTTAATCGCAGTGACTGCGTTCTGTAGTGTTGGGAAACCGGTTAGGATAATCTTGACCATTCGTGGGGTTGTTTCCGGCAGGGCCTTCAATATTTCTGTGCCCTCCATGTCGGGAAGGCGAATATCTATTAGGGCAAGGTTGTAGAACTTCTCCGCGCTCTTTTCGATGGCTTGTTTCCCGCTCTCTGCCGTGTCAACAGTATAGCCCGCATGCCGTAGGGCCATAGAAAGAGTTCTCCTAATACTCTCATCATCATCAATTACAAGGATTCGGGCTTGCTGAATCAATTGTTCTTCACCTCCAATTCTCTGATTGGAATTTGCACTACGAATGTCGTACCATCACTACCGCTGTTCCGAACCGAAATCGTGCCGCCATGCGCCTCGACTATGCGTTTGCATATCGCTAAGCCCAGACCCATTCCTTTCGCCTTGGTGGTTTGGAGTGGTTTCCAGAGGTTTTCCAAAATCTTCGGAGGCATACCGCCGCCTGTGTCGGAGAAAGTGAACTCTACTTTACCGTCAAGTTGTTGGGTGCTTATGGTAAGAGTGCCTTCTTGTGGCATAGCATCGATCGCGTTCTCGATTAGGTTTATGAAAACCCTCCTCATCTGTTCCTGATCGACTTTGATCAAAGTCCGAGTTTGCGACAAATTCTTCAATGTGATTCTTGGCGGAACTCTAACCGCAGTAACAGCCTCCTTAACGACTGATTCTGGCATAGCATCCACTAAACGCAGCTGAATTTCAGCTGAAAATTCCATGAGATCTCTAACAATAGAATTTGCGTAGCTGACGCTATTCTCAATGAGTTGAAGTAGTTCGTCTCTCTCATCCTTTGCCAGCGAGTCTTGTTTCATGAGGTGGATTGCTCCTGCGATGCCTTGCAACGGGTTGCGTAAGTCATGCCCAACCATTGCAGCTGTTTCTCCGATCGTAGCAAGCCTCTCTGTTCTAGCAAGTTTCTCTTCCAGCTGCTTTCGTTCCGTTACGTCGATAGCGACCGAAACTGCATTCAGGATTCGTCCTTCGGTATCGCGTACGACTTTATACTGCTCGGCTATCCAACGGTATTTTCCATCACCATGAAGAAATCTGTAGTCGAACAAGTGATGACCGTCAGCCCACAGAGATTGCAACTCGGCCTGAAACCGCGCAAGATCGTCAGGGTGAACTCGGCTGCGCCAGAAGTCCAAACCTGGCTTCCCAACGAATTTGTTTGATTCGAATCCTAGGACGAATCGGGCGCTTTCACTTACAAACGTCGAAAACGTATCAGAGAAATCGGGTAGAGGCTCTTCGAAAAAGAGCACCGCGGGATTCGTCGCGAGAACTTGTTCCAGTTGATCTCTCGTTGAGCGAAGTTCTCTTTCTAACTTGTCTCTTGTCGTGAGATCAATTACAGAGACTAGGACTCTCTCCAAGGTGTCCTCGTAACCTGGAACGACACTTAGAATCAGGTCAACATGCCTTATAACGCCCGTCAAAGTCCGATTGTCAAATTCACTCTCAAATCGTCTCTTCCCTTCAGCTAGAGCTACCAATTCTTTTCTGAATCTCGCATGCTCGCCGTCGCTTAGAATACGGCTTAGGCCGTCCGTAATTTCCCCTACGGTTTTCGCATCGTATAGTTTCAATGTCGTTTCATTCACGTTTAGAACTTTCACCATACGTGCGCAGTTCGCGACATCCTCAGGATGTTTTAGGAAGTATGAATTGAGGTCTGTGACTCCAGCTTTTCGAAGATCATCGAGGAATTTCTTGACCTCTGAGAAATCTTCTTCCCAGAGTGATACTGGAGCGCTCTCAAAGAGTCGGCGGTATCGCTCTTCGCTCTCGGCAAGCCTTCCAGACCTTTCTGCGATTAATTCCTCGAGGTTCTCAGAGTAACGTTTCAGTTCATCTTGCATGCGTTTCTGTTCGGTAACGTCAGCGAATGAAAACTCAATTGCCGGCCTTCCTTCGTAGACAATCCTTACGGCATGTAGTAGCACAGGGATTTCCTGTCCGGTTTTAGTAACTAGGCTAATCTCGTATGGAGGAGTGTTTTGCCCGCGTAACCTCTTAGTGACATTCTCTTTCATCAGCCCTCGGAATCTTTCTGCTACCGCCGTCTCTAACGGTTTGAATGAGGTAGAGGTAAGCTCCTCTTGATTCCAACCTAATTTTCCGACTGTGGCTGTATTAGCGTATTTCAAGATCCCGTCTTGCAAAATTCCAATAAAGTTGGGTGAATCCTCCACCAAGGCCCGATATTTCAGTTCGCTTTCCCTCAATGCCTGCTCGGTGCGTCTGCGTTCAGTAATGTCTCGTAGAATCCCCTCGTGATAGATGACGCGTCCTTGATCGTCGTGGATATAGCGGCCGTGGTCCTCGACCCAAATCTCCGACCCGTCCTTTCGTCGCATTCGATAGACTTCCACCTCATCCTTTCCTGAGTCTAGGATGTGGCTTCCACGCTCGTCGGGTGAGAAATACAGCTCCTTCTTGATGTCGGCTATGGCTAACATTTCCTGCCTGTTCGAATACCCGAACATTTTCACGAACGCGTGATTGACATCTACAAACCTGCCTTCATGCGTGCTCAGGTAAACGCCGTCGAGTATGCTATCGAAGAGAGATCGGTAACGTTCCTCGTTCTCTTTGAGTTTGTTTTCCGCTATTTTGTAGCTTGTTATATCCCTGCAAACTCCCATGACGGCAGAGGTTGTTCCTCTGGCATTCTTGACGGGGCTCAAGCTGGTGTTTATCCACAACTCTTTGGTGCCCACGACCATTTTGTCTTCGAAAATAGCATGTTTTCCGCTTCTGAAGACTTGCCTTAGATTCTGGGAATATTGTGTAGCGAGTTCTTTTGGAAAGAGGTCAAAGATGGACTTGCCACGGATTTCCACAGGTGTCATGCCAAAGGGCTTAGATGCAGATCGATTCGCGGAGACAACCCTACCTTTGGCGTCTAGGGTGAAAATGAAATCTGCCGCATCTTCGACAACCGCTTTCAACACGTCATAATCTAGGACTGAACGTATCGTCGGAGACTTATGTGTTCTTTCATTTCGCTTCGCGGTCACTTTCCTTCCCCTTCTCTGTTTGATTGCGATTTTCTTTGTTGCAGACTGACCTTCGCGCTGTCGACATATTCAATGAGGCTTCTGGTAGAGTTATCCGGTAGTTTTAGTTCAAGTGCCGTGTAGAACTTTCTTGCAATAGCTCTGCTGATAGTTCTGGAACTGGGCGCGCCGAAAGTCTGCTCAAGTACATGTGATAGCGTATCGAGCTTGTACGGAACCTCAGCGCGTGAAATCGCGTGAGTTGTTTGAAGATGAGTGTATAACGCATCCGTCACTGATCGACTAAGCAATGCAGTTAGCGTCTCGTCTATGGATCGGAGAAGTATGTCGTTGAAGTCTCGATCAGGTGGCTTCGATTGCAATTCAATCAGCTAATTTTCTAAGGTCCTGCACACATCGATGTCTCTCGATTTATCCCTCGATTTTAACGGTTCCTCGTTTCACTACGATTTTGTCATGATCTCTAATGAACACTAACAGGTCGCCATTATCCACCTTAAGGAGCTCTCTGACAGTTTTCGGCAGTGTTAATTGGTATTTGCCAGTGATGGTGGACTTGCCTACGACTTCCAAGGAATCATGTCCCCAAGGAAGAATGGATTCCAGAATTTTAGGTATCGTGTCACCTATAGGCCATTTGTTAGGTGACAGAACCCAGTCGCAGATTGGGATGCGTGCAGCTGGGTAAATCGTACTTGCACTGCCATTCCTAAGTCGTTACCCACCGGGCCCTCCCTCTGTAAAGTCGTTTGATTGATGCATTGTGGCAGACGATTGGCGGTGAGGTCCGAATACCGCAGCGTCATCTCTTGAATTATTGCAGTTCCGAATCAGTAGCTAAGTCTAAATTTCTGGTGCCCAAAACCCCGGTTAGGCGCTACAGATTTGACCGAGTATGTTTATGGAAAGATAGATGGATTGGGAGAAACTATCGGTAACTATTCTGTACTAACCATGGAGGTTCCATGGAACCTAGTCAAAGACAGAATAGGCGGGAAGCCGAA